>JANOSQ010000929.1:0-3321 GCA_031415915.1 Fimbriiglobus sp.
ACACGACGAGGCCGACGCAGGGGAAGATGTCGCGGCCCGCGGCCATCCGGCAGGCGTAAATGTGGCTGGCGACGTGGTTCACCGCGACCAACGGGACACCGAGCGAGAAGGCGAGCGACTTTGCGGCGGTCACGCCCATGAGTAACGCCCCGACCAATCCCGGGGTGTTATGGACGACGATGCAGCCGATGTCGGCGAGTTTCCGATTCGCCCGGTTCAGCGCCTCATCCATCACCGGCAGCAGGTTGCGGAGATGCGCTCGGCTGGCGATCTCGGGGACGACCCCGCCGAAGCGGACGTGCAATTCGTTTTGCGATGCGACGACGCTGGAGAGGATGCGCAGGTCGTCGGTGAACACGGCGGCCGCGGTTTCGTCGCAGGAGGTTTCGAGGGCGAGGACGTGTGTGGTCACGTCAGGAGTTTCCGAATTTCTTCCAGAGCTTGGGCAGGCGGGCTTTCATTTCGCTCTCGCTTTCGAAGTCCCAATCTTCGCCGAGTGGTTCGGGCCGAGAGAGTCCGGGGCCATGCGCGGCGGTCAGCGCGCCGTAGTAGTCACCGTGATCGGCGTCGGGGACGGCTTGCGTATACGCTTCCGGTGCCGGGTAGCATTCGCACGAGGCTTCGTCGGCTTCGACGCGGACTCTCGCCAAGGTATCGGGGGCGGCCACGGCGGCTCTGTAGACCTGCTCGCCCTTCAGTAAGAGCCAAGATCGGAAGTCGATGAAGCCATCGTCGGAACAGCCGCCGTTCATGAGGTAGGCCGCCCCCCAGAGATTCCAGTCGTATGCGGCGGTGCTGGCCTCCTGCCACCAATGGCCGAAGTGGAGGATTTCGGCTGGGGGGAGTTTGACGAGCCGGGCAATGAGCCGCTCGACGTGCTCGTCCGGTTCGCTCCGTTTGGTCTTTTCGATCAATATCCAGAATTCGGCCTCGGTCATTGCATGCCTCATTCCGGTTCGGCGGAAAGTTCTTCGGGCGGGAAGAGCTCGATCAGCGGCAGTCGGAAACCGGGGACGACCGGATCGCCTTCGAGGGTGTCGCCGACGCCGTAGATCTTCACCGACTTCGGCGAGGAGTAAACGTGAATTTGCTCCGCGTTCGGCCAGACGACCCACACCGCTTTGCAGCCGGCGCGGAAATAGTCGGCGACTTTTTCCATGAAATAGTATGCGTTGTCGATCGGGCCAACGACATCAATGGCGAGATCGGGTGCCACGGCCCATTCTAAACCGTTCGGAAGTCGCCTCGATTTCGGCCACTGGTGATAGCTCACGAAAGCGACGGCTGGAATCCGGTGATTCTGCGTCTGTGGCAGGGCGAATTTCGCCTCGTGAATGATCCGCCCGAGTCGATGTTCCCGCACATAAAGTCCAACCGCTGCCGAGACTTGACTGACGACGACCTGAGTGCAGGCCCACATCGATTTTTCGACGAGCTGGCCATTTGCGAGTTCGCAAAACTCTTCGTTGACTTCGCACGAGATCGCTTGGCTCGGTTCCATTTTGACCTATCCCCTCCAATTGTTCGACTGCTTCCAAAACTCCAGCGGGTTGCGGTAGACCACCCGGTCGATCACATCCTCCGAATGCCCGCGCCGCTTCATCTCTTGGATGAGCGCCGGCACCGCGAGCGGGTCGGAGTGGCCCCAGTCGCCGGCGGAGTTCGCCATGATGCGCTCGGGGCCGTACATCTCCAAGATGTCGGCGCTGCGGCTCGGGGTGCATTTCGTGATCGGATACAGCGTCATCCCGCACCAGAAGCCGTTGTCGAGGGCGAGCCGGACGGTGTGCTCTTCGACGTGGTCGATGCAAACGCGGTGCGGCTTCACGCGCTTGTCGTTCATCAACATGTCGACGATCATCCGGGTCCCTTTGTACTTGTCCTCCAAGTGGGGCGTGTGAATCAGCACGAGTTCGTCGGTCTTCATCGCCAAGTCGAGGTGCTCTTGAAAGATCGTCGCTTCGTTGGCGGTGTTCTTGTTCAGTCCGATCTCGCCGATGCCGAGGACGTTCGGTTTCTTGAGGAACTCCGGGATCAGCTTGATGACCTCGCGGGAGAGGGCGACGTTCTCCGCCTCCTTGGCGTTGATGCAAAGCCACGAGTAGTGCTTGATATGGTAGAGCGCCGCGCGTTTGGGTTCGACTTCGGTGAGGTGGCGGAAGTAGTCGTGGAACCCGTCGGCGGTGCCGCGGTCGAACCCCGCCCAGAAGGCCGGTTCGGAGATGGCGGCGCACCCGGCGACCGCCATGCGGGCGTAGTCGTCGGTCGTGCGCGAGATCATGTGGATGTGCGGGTCGATGTAGCGCATGCGGAGATTCCTATCGCGGGATCTTCACCGGAGTCCGCGCCGAGTTCCGTGAGGTGGATACCAGCGTTTGTACGCTGAACCCCCTCCATTCCAAGCCCCTGTCAATTCACGGCGACGGTCGTCCCGAACATCGCGTGGAACTCGGATTGCAATCGTTGGGGCGTGTTGCTCGGCCCGGGCGTCGTGGCGAGCCGGGTCTTCACAAAATCGATCACGTTCCGCGCCGCTTTTTCCTCGTAGGTGGCCCCGGCGTATTGCTTCTCGATGGTTTCCCGGGCCACATCGTTGCTCCGGTTCAACCCGATGAACCGCTGCATCGTGACCCGCAGCGTGGCCCGGTCGGCGATCAATTCCTTGAGCCACTGCTCCTTCAAATTGATCCGATCCATGAGGCTGATCAAGTTCACATCGAGTTGCGCGTTCGTGGTCCGCGTCGTTTCCAACTCGCGCGTGTTGTCCTCGTAGTCCCCGAAATCGCGGTAGGTAGCCGAGAGGTCGCCGGGATAGGTCAACATCGCCATAGTCAAGATCGCGACGAACGCGGCGGGCAGAGTCAGGAATCGGGCTCGAATGCGGCTCACGGGAAACTCCTCAGGAAAACGATCCGACGACGGGCAGGACCTGCCCGGGCGGAATTCCGACTATCGGCGTCGGGGACAACGGTACAAACAGCGCCCGGCGGTGGGAGTCGCATGAGCTGTGAGCCGGGGCACGACTGGGGTGGAGAACAGCCCATCGAATACAGAGACTTGCAAATGCCGTCCCGGTTCCATGAAACCGGGGTGAATGTCCGCAACTCGCGGTCTGCCCTTAGGTTGGAGTTCAGTGAAGAAATCGACTTGCGAATGCGATTGCTAGTCTCAAGGCACTCCCCGCTTGGAACCGCGTTGATCCCAAGTTTGACTTCAACCTTTTCCCGCGATTGAGAACCGTCGCCTCAGCGTGGCCAATGCCCACGGCGGATGTAATCTGTGTTTGCGAACCGGGGAACAAGCCGATGACGCCGCCGAAAG
>JANOSQ010000930.1:0-9785 GCA_031415915.1 Fimbriiglobus sp.
TCCGACTCTCGAAGAAGGAGATGGAGCCGTACGAGGCGCGGATGGAGCGCTCGCCGTCGCTTCGCAAGTACGACATCACGATCAAGCCGTGCGGCAGGTGAATCAAGTGCTGCCGCTCGCCTTACCAGCCGATGGCGACGCCGTCTTTGCGACTTTCCGTCCCGCCGCGGAGAACGCCCGTCTTCGGATCGATGAGAATGCCTTGGTAACCGCCGCTGTTCACCTTGGTCCGTTTCACGACGTGCCCGCGAGCCTCCAACTCCGCGACCACCGCATCGGGGATGCCCACCTCCGCCAAGACCGTGCCCCCCTTGGACGCTTCCGCTTTTCCGGTGGGGGTCGCCCCGCCGATGTGCTCGATGCGCGGGGCGTCCCCGGCGGCTTGCACCCCCATGCCGAAGTCGAGCAGGTTCACGAGGACTTGCACGTGGCCCTGCGGTTGCATGTCCCCGCCCATGACGCCGTAGGTGAAGAAGGGGGCCCCGTCTTTCGTGACCATCGCCGGGATGATGGTGTGGAAAGGGCGCTTGCCCGGTTCGAGCTTGTTGGCGTGCTTCGGATCGAGCGAGAAGAGGCAACCGCGGTTCTGCAAACCGAAGCCGGTGCCGGGCGCGGATAGGCCCGAGCCGAAGCCCATGTAGTTGGACTGAATGAGCGAGACGCAGTTGCGATCCTTGTCCACGACGGTCAGGTAAATGGTGTCGGCCTTGCCGACGAGGGCATCGCCGGCATTCACGCCGACACCGGCTTTCTTCGGGTCGATGAGCTTGCCGCGCTCCGCGGCGTACTTCTTCGAGATCAACGTGTCGGTCGGCACCGCGGAGAACTTCGGGTCGCAGTAGTATTTCGCGCGGTCGGCGAAGGCCAATTTCTTGGCTTCGATCATGAGGTGCCAGTACTCCGGCGAGTTCGGCCCCATCGCTTTCAGGTCATAGGGTTCCAGCGAGTTCAGCATCTGGAGCGCCGCGATCCCCTGCCCCGGCGGCGGGAGTTCCCAAACGTCGTAGCCGCGGTAGGTCGCCTTCACGGGGTCGAGCCACTCGGCTTTGTAGTCGGCGAAGTCGGAGAGCGCGAACAAGCCCCCTTCGGCGTCCGAAAGCGCGACGATGGCCTTGGCGATGTCGCCGGCGTAGTAACCGTCGCGCCCCTTCTCGGTGATGAGCTTGAGGCTCTTCGCCAAGTGGGGGTTCTTGAACACCTCGCCCGCTTTGGGCGCCCGGCCGTCGATCAGGAACGTCTCGCGCAGGCCCGGATCTTTCGCCAGCATCCGCTCGCTCGCCTTCCAATAGCCCGCGATCACCTCCGTCACGGGGTACCCGGCTTCGGCGTAGCGGATGGTCGGGGCCAGCAGATCCTTGAACTCCTTGGTGCCGAACTTCCGCCGCAGTTGATCCCACCCTTCGACGCAGCCGGGCACGGACCATGCCAGCGGGCCGCGCTCGGGGATGAAGTCGAGCTTCTTGTCCGCGAAGTGCTTCAGCGTCGCCGCCTTAGGCGCCGGGCCACTGGCGTTGAGGCCGTAGAGTTTCTTGGTCTTCGCGTCGTAGACGATGGCGAACAAGTCGCCGCCGATGCCGCACGACGTCGGTTCCATCAATCCCATGGCGGCGTTCGCGGCGATGGCCGCATCGATCGCGTTGCCGCCGTTCTTCAACACGTCCAAGCCGATTTGCGCCGCCAAGGGGTGCGATGTGCAAACCATGCCATTGCTGGCCACGGTCTCCGAGCGGTGGGCCTGTCCCGCCGCGACCGGGGGCCGCTCGGCGCCGTGGAGGAAAGCCGAACCGAGCAGGAACATTGCGATCGATGCGGACGGGCGAAGCATGGGGGCCTTTCGGGATTGCGGGGTGAACGGCGCACGGCCCTCGGTAGACTACCACGATTGCACCCGCAACGAGAACCGAGCATCTATGCTCCCCGCCTCGCCGATGCCCCCGACTCAATTCGCCCGGATATTCGACGCCGTTCTGCTGGCGCTCGTGCTCGGGCTGGCCTTGCTCGTCTCGTCGTTCGTGGCTCGGAACTCCGACGTTTGGTCGCACCTCGCCATGGGCCGGCTCATCGCCGGGGGCCAGTACGACTTCGCGAGTGACCCGCTGAGTTCCTCCACGGAGGGATTGCGTTGGGCGAACCACGCCTGACTGACCGAATGGGGTTCCTACCAACTCTACAAGCTCGCCAGTGGCGCCGGCTTGGTGTGGGCGAAAGCGATCTCGGTCATGGGGGTCGTCGGCATCGGCGCTTCGGGCCTCCGGCGCGATCGACCCACTTGGCTCGCCGCGTTGTTGATCGCCGTCGCCGTCGTCGCCCTGAGTCCGCGGGCCACTTTGCAACCGATGATCGTGTCGTGTGTCCTGTTCGCCGCGGTGCTCCGCCTGTTGCAAATCGGGGGCAAGGCGTACCGCATCGTCCCCGCACTCGTTGTGCTCTGGGTGAGTCTCGACGGCTGGTTCGCGTTGGCCCCGGTGGCGGTCGGCCTGCATTGGCTCGCCGACCGCTGGATCACGCCGAAGCGCGTTCCGCTCTCGCCACCTTGGGCGCGTGCTTGCTAAGCCCGTTCCATTTCCGTGCGTCAGTGCTGCCCGCGGAATTGTCGCCGACCTTGTTGGGAAGTGAATTGGCGCGCGACCCCCGCGTGGCCGTCCAGTTCGCGTCGTACTTCACCCACCCGAGCGACCACCTCGACAACGCATCGTTTTAGGCCTTCTGCGCCTTGGCCGTGGGGGGTACCGGATTGCTGATCGCGCGTCGGCGGCAGGCGCACTTCTGGGAAGTGGCCCTCTGGTTCATCACCGTCGCTCTGACCGCGTGGCAAGCCCGGCTCGTGCCGCTGTGCGCCGTGGTCGCCACCGTGGTGCTCTCGCCCCACGCCCAAGCGATCACCCCCGCGCGGCGCTGGAACCGAAGCGGGCGTTGGGCCGCACTCGCGGTCGTGCTCGCCTTCGGATTGGCCGCGTGGAGCGGTTGGCTGCACGGCGGACGCGGACGTGATCGTGTACTCGGTTGGAGTGTCCACGCCAATCCGTCGATTGTCCGGGCGGGGGAAACGCTGGCAACGTGGCGGCGCGACGGATTGCTGATCGCCGATCAACGCGTCTTAGCCACGTCGCCGGACGCCACCAACACGCTCGCTTGGTTCGCCCCCGGCGAATGCGGCGATCTCGACTCGCGCTGGGAATTGCACGCCCGAGCGAACCGGAAGTATCCGTCGAAACTCGCGGAGATCGCCGAAGTCGAACGGTTGAAGAATCGGAACGTCGTCGCGGTCTTGCTCGCCGACCCCGCGCCGCAATCGCTCGCGGCGATCTCGGCACCCGACAGCGCTTGGCGGATTCTCAAGGTCGATGGCCGGGCGATTTGGCTGGCGCTCAAACCCGCGCGGAACGAAGGGGCGTTCGAACCTTGGCGCGACGCGTGACCCAAGCCCGATTTTTGGTCGTCGAACGGGCCGACCTCACGGTTCTCGATGGCGTGTGCGAACTGGAAGCCGGGCGGACCGCGGTCGCGTTGGGGCAATTCCGGGCTGCGCTCGCCGAATACGCCGGGGTCGCCGATTTGCGCGCGGCGCCGGCGAAGCCGCTCGCCGAACTGTACCACCGCGAGTTCGAGCGCGCCGCGCGTTGAATCACTTCGCTTCGACCGCGGTCTGGTATTTGTCGGCGGTCAACCCCTCGATTTCCTGCGGTTTGCCGTGCGACCAATAGACGGTGACTTTGCGAATCGCCTCGTCACCGTCGAGGCCGAACAGGAGGCGGTCGTCGTCGGTCGAGGCGTAGCTCGATCCACCTTTCACGAACTTCGTCTGGCTCCCCGACGCGGTTTCGACGACCACGCGCGTGCCGACGAGATCGCGGTGCCCTTTTCCTTGCAGCGTCAGCCCGAGCCAATGCTTGCCGGTCGTCGGTGCGACATTCTTCAAAATGGCCAACGGTTCGTTGTGCCCGACGATCACGAGATCGGGCTTGCCGTCGTTGTCGAGGTCGCCGAGGGCGGTGCCGCGGGCATTGTGAGGCGCCGTGAAGTAGCCGCCGCCGCGCGCCGATTCGAGCTTCAACTTGCCCCCGGCGTTCATCAGCAGGGCCGGTTTCTGCCGGCGCTCCGCTTTGTGGGGATTGCGGATCGCGTGGCCATTCACAATGTGCAGATCGTCCCAACCGTTGAGGTCGAAGTCGGCGAAGCCGGTGCCCCACGAGACGTACGCCCCGTTGATCGTGCCCAGACCGGACGCTTGCGTCGAGTACGAGAAGCGGATGCGGCCCGCCTCGGTGGTGCGATTCTGGTAGAGGGCGGGAAGCTCGGATTCGTAGTTGGTGACGATGATCGAGGCCCGTCCCGAGCGATCGTAATCGCCGATGCCGAGGCCCATGCTTCCGTTGGCGGTGCCGCGATCGTCCCGGGCGACGCCGGCGATGAGTCCGAGTTCTTCCAGCAGGATCGGTTTGTCGGCGCCGTAGGCTTCCCCGAGGTTGCGGTAGAGGAAGTTGTCGTCGGTGTCGTTCGCCGCGTAGATGTCGGGCCGGGCATCGCCGTTGACATCGACGAGTACCACGCCGATGCCGCGGCCGTCGTTCCGCAACGGGCCAGCCGTCGCTCCCGCACCCTCTTTCTTCACGACCGTTTTGCTCACGTCCGTGAAGGTGCCGTTGCGATTGTTCACGAAAATCGTGTGCGGCAGCGGGGTGAACTTGGCGGGCTGGCAGACGTCCCGCGTTTTGCCATCGTAGTGGCAATCGGTCGGATGGCGGAAGGGCTTGCCGTCCGGCCCGGTGCCGCCGAAGCCCCAGTTCGCGGAATGGCAGACGTACACATCCGCGAAGCCATCGCCCTTGAGATCCCCCCAAGCCGTGGACGTGGACCAGAGCGCGTCCGCGTTCAACCCGGACTTCGCCGTGACGTCCGCGAACATGCGACCGCCCTTTCCATCCGCCTCGTTGCGGAACAGGATCAGCCGGTTGTAGCCGCTGACGAGCAGATCCTTCCAGCCGTCGTTGTCGTAGTCGAACGCCGAGGCACCGTGGGAATATTGGAGCGGGCCGTCGAGTCCCGCGGCCTTCGAGACGTCCTCGAATTGGAATCCGCCGAGGTTGCGGAAGAGCTTGCCGGGGTGCCCGAGCACTTTCTTGCCGTCGAAGTGTCCGCCGCCGGGGGCGAAGAGATCGAGCCGGCCGTCGTTGTCGAAGTCGAATAGGGCGACCCCGCCGCCCAGCGATTCGATGATGGCGAAGTGGTTCGCGTCCTCGCCGTTGCGGTAGGTGGAGTCGATCCCGCTCGACCTCGTGAGCGGCGGGATCGAAGCTCGGCCAACTGGAGCGACTGAACCTTGACTTGCTCGGCCCGCGCCAGTTGCGCGGTCGCCTCCGGGTGGCCCGCTTGCAACAGCGCTTGGTAGAAGAGGTACTGCGATTGGGAATCGTTCGGCAGCACCTCCGCCGCCCGGCGCAGCCACGCTTCGGCTTCGGCGATGCGCAGATCGCCCAGCGCGAACTGCCCGCTCGTCCGCAGAGCCAAGCCGTGATCGGGGTGGGAACTCAGGACGCCATCGAGCAGCGCCGTCGCTTCGTGGGATCGGTTGCTCATCTTGTAACAGCGGGCCAGTCGCACCCGGTGATCGGGCTGATTCGCTTGCTCTTGCACGAGCCGTTCGAATTCGGGAATCGCCTCGGCGAACAGGCCGAGTTCGAGGAGGGCGATGGCGAGTGCCGTGCGCGTCTTCGTCCGGCCCGGTTGCCGTTCGAGCACGCGTCGGAAATCTTCGACCCCGAGTTGGAGGCCGCGCCCGCGACTCTGGATCGCGGCCCGGCCGCGGTATTCCAAACCGCGCGGGTCGTCCGGGAAGCGGGGCGTCCACTGCGAGGCGATGGCGTAGGCATCGTTCGCGCGGAAGACGGCGAGATAACCTTCCGCCAACGCTTCCCACACGTCGCGTTGAATCTCCGGATCGGCGTCGGCTTGCCGTTGAAGGTAGACCGCCACACCGGAGACATTGCCGTCGGCCGCTTGGAGCAACGCCCACTCGAAGATCAACTCGGGCGTCGCAGTGCCGGCGAGTCGCCGCCCTTCGCGGAGTTCCTCGAGCGCCGCGGGCAGATCGCCATCGCGGCGAGCGGCGCGGCTGGCGAACACGCGCAGATCGACGCGTTGCCCCCACGGCCACACGGCGCCGCATTTCGGGAAGTGCCGGCGGGCTTCGTCGGGCCGGTCCTCGGCCAAGGCGGCACGACCCGCGCGGAAGTGGTGCCAAGCGTAGAGCTGCGGCGCCGCCAAAAGCAGGGCGAAGCCGAGCAACCCAGTACTGCGGGCGCGGCGGCGTCGGCCGAGCCAGCGGGCGATTCGGCTCATCGGCGGCCACCCCCGGATGCGGCCAATGCCCGGTGTTGGGTGGCCAACACGGGGTTGCCCATCTCGTGGTAAATCACCGCCAGCGCCGTGTGCGTCGACGGGTGATGGGGATCGCGCTTCAACGCCGCTTGGTACCAGCGAATGGCCTCGCCCGGCTGACCGGCCCGCAGTGCGATCCCGCCGATTTCGAAAGGCGGCGTCGGATCGTCCGGTCGGGTTTGCAAGGGACCGTGGATCAATTCCGTCAGCCGATCCGAATCCGCGGTCAGCGTCCGGATGGTCTCCAATTCTCGGGCCGCTTTCGCCGTGCGGCCCAGTCGCGTCAAGGCTTGGGCGTACAAGCTCCGCGCGCCGGTCGCACCGGGATCGAACCGCAACGCCTTCGCCAAGGAGTCCGCCGCGAGCCGATCGTCCCCGGCGTTCAACGCCAAGGTGCCGCGTTCGGTGAGGGCAGTGGGGGAATCCGGAAACCGGGCCAACGCCTCGTCGAGCGATTTCGCCGATTCGTCGGTATGGCCGACTTGCCGGAGGGCCAGCGCCCACTGCACGGCCACTTCGGCGTGGTCGGGAAGCCCGTCTCGCAGAATCACCAAATGCCCCAGGGCTTCGTCGGCGCGGCGATGTTGCATCAGGAGTACGACCAACTTCAAGCGGGCTTCGTGGTGCTCGGGGATTCGCGCGGCAATGCCGGCGTAAGTGCGCGCCGCATCCTCGAAGCGGAATTGCTGCTCGTGGAGCTTGCCGCGCAACAACTCCGCGAGCGGATCGTCGGGCGATTCGGTGGCCCAGGCCTCGACAACGGCTTGCGCTTCGCCGTAGCGGAACTCGCGGATGTACCCGGAGGCGAGCGCGTGCCGGGCGAACCGGGCCGACTCGCCCCCTTCGGCGATGCGGATACCCAGCGGCCCCGCGACCGCATCGGCGTCGTCGCGAGCCGCCTTCAACAGCAGGCGCTCGAAGGTCAACCGGTCGTCGTCGCCGTGGAGTCGCCAGTAATGTTCGAGGGTCTCTTCGGCCCCCGCCCAACTTTGCGTCATGCGGTCGATGCGGGCCGCCAAAAGCATCACTTCGCGGCTCTCGGCATCGACGCCCTCGCAAAATCGGAGGTGCTCGCGGGCCGCGGTCACCCGGCCTTCCGAAGTGGCTCGCCGCCCTTCGTCGAGGTGTTCGCGGAATTGGTAGTAGCGCCACCCGATGTAACCCGCGATCAGCAGGGCGAAGGTGACGAAGATCAACAAAGCCATCCGCCACCGCCGGCGAACGACAACGCCCAGCCCCGAATCGGGGAGCTGAGCGTGGGCCAAGCCGGCAGCGGGTGACGGGATCATTTGCCGACGAGGGGAATATCGTGGGTTTGGTTGCCGCCCGGGGACGTGAAGGTCATTCCCGATTGGGCCGCGTACTTGGCCGGGATCTTGACGTATTTTTTGCGGGCGTCGCTCGGCGACGAGGCCTTGTACCCCTCGGGCATGTCGGCTTTCGGCGGAATCTTGGTATCTTTCGGCGGGCCACCTTTCGGCGGGCCACCGGTCGGGGGCATCATAGGGGGGCCACCGCCCGGCCGCATGTTCACGGGCCGGTGGCGCCCGTCGTACTGCCCGCGTTGAGGTATTCGGTGGTGACCGTGACCGAATACTCGCCGACGGTCAGGGAATCGACGGTGTAGGTGCCGTCATCGTTGAGCTCGGCCGTGGCGCTGGAGCCGCCCGATTTGTTCGCGAAATCGACGCGGCCACCCTTCAACGGTGTCCCATCCAAAGTGACTTTGCCGCTCACGGTGCCTTTGGATGGGCCGCAGCCCGCGGAGACGATGCCGAGGACGACCGCACAAACCGACGGGAGAATCGCACGCATGGGCAGTCACACCTTGGAGGGGGGAGTTTTCCGAACCGGTGCGGTGACCATCACCAATCGTTGCCGAGGATTTCGCCGCCGGCGGGGGTGAAAGCCGCCCACCAAGTGATCGGGCTGACGCTCCCGCTGACCGCGCGGACGCTGCCGTCGGCCATGCCGACGAGGAGTACTTCGTGGCCGGTGCTGGCGATGCCACCATTGCAAATAGCGCGGCTCCCCGACATGCGCGGTTTGATCTGGGCCGAGAAGGTGTGGGGGCCCAGATGGCGCCGTTGTTGTTGTCGGCGCAGCCGATGGAGCTGAGGCCCAACTGTTTGAGGTTGTTCGTGCAGGTCATCCGGGCCGCGGCTTCGCGGACCTTTTGAACCGCGGGGAGGAGCAGGCCGATCAGAATCGCGATGATGGCGATGACCACCAGCAATTCGATCAGGGTGAAGGCGGAGCGCCCTCGGCAGACTGTGGCCCGCATGGGACACCTTGCGAATGAGAGAGATGAAGGAATGCGAACGTATCGCAACCACAATCAAAATTGCCCTGCGCATAACGTGCCGTCAAGCAGATTCGGCGAAGATAGACCGGCATCCGCTTTGCAGTCCGGCTGTTCGAGATTCGAAACGTGCATTCTCCAACGGTTTGTGCATACTCTGTTCCAATAGCCGGCATTCGATTGCCCATTCCCTTTCCGAGGTGTCTCGATGTTTCTCGCACTTTCTCTCGTCCTGCTGGGTGCACCGCTCGACGTTCCGAAGCCGATCCTCCCCGAGCCGAAGGCCACCCCGTCGGTTGCGAAGCCCGCGAAGGTCATCGGTTGGCCCAAAGACAAAATGCCGACGGCCCCGGCCGGCTTCACCGTGTCGCTCTTCGCGGATGGGCTGGAGAATCCGCGCTGGCTCACCGTGCTCCCCAACGGCGATGTCTTGGTGGTGCAATCGCGCGGGCCGGGCAAAGAGAAAACCAGCCCGTCGCACAAAATCACCCTGCTGCGGGGCATGGACAAAGACGGTAAGCCGGAGTTGAAGGAACTCTTCGTCAAGGACTTGTACTCGCCCCACGGCGTCGCCCTTGTCGGGGAAACGCTGTTCATCGCCAACACCGATGGCGTGCTGGCCTTCCCCTACAAAACGGGCCAAACGAAGCTCGAAGGCAAAGGCCGCATGATCCTCGACCTGCCGGCCGGGGGGTACAACAACCACTGGACGCGGAACATCATCGGCAACAAAGATGGAACGAAGCTCCTCGTCTCGGTCGGCTCGGGCAGCAACGTCGGGGAGAGGGGAACCGCTCACGAAATTATCCGAGCGTGCATCCTCGAAGCGAACCTCGACGGCACGGCGCTGCGGGTCTTCGCCTCCGGCCTTCGCAACCCCGTCGGGATGGACTTCGAACCGAAAAGCGGCGCCCTTTGGACGGCCGTGAACGAACGCGATGAACTCGGCGACGACCTCGTACCGGATTACATCACGAGCGTGAAGGACGGAGCGTTCTACGGCTGGCCCTACTCTTACTTCGGCCAAAACGAAGACCCGCGCCGCAAGGGCGAACGGCCCGACTTGATCGCCAAAGCCCTCACGCCCGATGTCGCCGTCGGCTCG
>JANOSQ010000931.1:0-2980 GCA_031415915.1 Fimbriiglobus sp.
CGCCATCCGGTGATCCCGGTACGTCTGCACCGTCGACCCGTGCAAATCGCCGGGGGTGATCGTCAACCCGTCCTCGAATTCCACGACGCCCGCGCCGAGTTTGCGGAGTTCGGTCGCCATCGCCGCGATGCGGTCGGTCTCCTTGTGCCGGACGTGGGCCACGTTGCGGATCGTCGTCGACCCCTCGGCGAAGCAGGCGACCGCCGCGAGTGTCATCATGGTGTCACTGATCGCGTTCATGTCGATGTCGATGCCGCGGAGCGGTCGGCCTTCGACGGTGATTCCCTCGGCCGATTCCGTCACGATGCAGCCCATGCGGGCGAGGGCATCGACGAAGAGCACGTCACCTTGGAGCATGTCCCGCTTCATCCCGCGGACGGTGATCCGACCGCCGGTGATCGCCGCGACCGCGAAGAAGTACGAGGCGGCCGAGGCGTCCGGCTCAATCTTGTAACGAGCGGGGTTGTGGTAACCTTCATTATGGGGAACGCGATAGGAGTTTGGGCCGGTCTTCTCAACGACCAGTTCCCACTGACGCATCATTGCCAACGTCATCTCGATGTACGGCTCCGAAACAATTGGCCCTTCGATCTCAATGGTGATCGGCTCATCGGCGAAAGGTGCCGCCATCAGCAACGCGCTGAGGAACTGGCTGCTCAGACCCGCTCGAATCCGGACCGATCCACCCCGCATGCCGGAAGTTTCGATGACAACAGGTGGGCAACCATTCTGCATTTCGCTGCTCGCCCGCACCCCTTGCAATTGGTTCAGCGCGTCCAATAGGTCTTGGATCGGGCGCTCGCGCATTCGGGGAACACCGTCTAGGCGATACCTTCCTTCGCCGGTCGCCAACATCGCTGTGAGAAAGCGCATCGTAGTCCCGGAGTTGGCGACGAAAAGGTCGGCTGAGACAGCGGGGATTCGCCGACGTTCTTGGTAGGCGAAGCGGATAGCCGGCTCGACCCTATCCCACTCGGGCTCCACTTCGAATCCGAGTTTCTGCAAAGCCGTCACCATCACTTCCGTGTCCTCACTCCGAAGGGCACCGACCAACAGGCAATCCAAATCCATCGGTGTCAACGCCGCCAAGACCAGCGCCCGGTTCGTGATGCTCTTGCTGCCGGGCACGGAAACGACGGCATCGACCGGCTTCGTCAGCGGCAGAATCTCCAGCGTCGGCGGGTAAGTGTGCATCTCAGTAGGTCACCTTCACGAGGAACAAACCCTGCGGCGGGGCGGTGATCCCCGCTTCGCGGCGATCCAGCACTTCGACCACTTCGCGCATCTTGCCCACCGGCCAGTATCCCCGGCCGATCTGGTAGAGCGTCCCCGCGATCGACCGCACCATGTTGTACAGGAAACCGTCGGCTTCGATTTCGAGCCGCACCGTATTGTCGTGCCGGGTGACGCTGACGTCGGTGATCGTGCGGAAGCTGCTCATTCGGTTCGGCCATTCGGTCTCGAAGCTGCGGAAGTCGTGCCGGCCGAGGAGGCATTGGGCCGCTTCGTGCATCAAGGCCGGATCGACGGCTCGGCGCGGTTGCCAAGCGTATCGGCGCAAGAACGGATCGGGGATGCGCGAGTCGTTGATGACGTAGCGGTACAGCTTCTTCACCGCGTCGCGGTTGGCGCAAAAAGCTTGCCCCACGGCGACGCAATCGAGCACGCAGACATCGTCCGGCAGCTTCGCATTGATCGCCTTCACCAGCGTCGCTTCGTCGAGCCGCGTCGCGGTGAAGAAGTTGACGATCTGCCCCAAGGCGTGGACCCCGGCGTCGGTGCGGCCGCTGGCGTTGGCTCGGATGCGCGGCTCGCAGGTGATCGCGCGGACAGCTTTCTCGAAGGTCTCTTGGACCGTGCGGAAGCCGGATTGCGTCTGCCAGCCGGAGAAGTCGGTGCCGTCGTAGCGCACGGTGAACTTGAGATTGCGCATGGTGGCGTGACTATTTCACGATGCCCCGCTTGATCAATTCTTCCGCGCACTGCACGGCGTTGGTCGCCGCGCCCTTGCGCAGATTGTCCGAGACCACCCACAGATTCAAGCACTTCGGGTTCGACGGATCCAACCGCACGCGGCCGACGAAGGTTTGATCCGACCCGGCCGCGTGGATCGGCTGCGGAAACTGACCTTCGAATTCGTCCATCAACACAATACCGGGGGCCTTCGCCAGCGCGGCCTTGGCTTCGGCCACCGAGATCGGCCGGGCGAACTCGGCGTTGATCGACAAGCTGTGCGCGATCCGCACCGGCACCCGGACGCACGTCGGCGAGACGCCGATGCCCGCATCGCCCAGGATCTTGCGCGTCTCGTTGACGACCTTGTTCTCTTCTTCGGTGTAGCCGTTGGCGTCGAGCGTCCAATCGAGAGTGATCACGTTGCCCGCGAGCTGCGACCGGTGCGCCGTCGGCGCGGGCACTTTCTCTTCGAGTGCGTACGGCTTCAACTGGGCATTGAAGTCGGTCAGCCCCGTGGCGCCTTTGCCCGACGACGATTGATACGTCGAGACGACGACGCGCTGAATCTTGGCGAGGTCGTGCAGCGGCTTGAGGGCGACCGTCAGCGGGATGGCGACGCAGTTCGGGTTCGCCACGATCCCTTTGCGGGCGTTGTGCAATTCGTCGCCGTTCACCTCGGGAACCACGAGCGGGCAATCGGGGTCCATGCGCCAGGCGGACGAATTATCGACGACGATGGCCCCGGCCTTCACCGCGATCGGGCTGAATTCCTTGCTGACGCTGCCGGGGGTGCTGCTGAGGACGATCTGCACGCCGGCGAAAGCTTCGGGCCGGAGGAGTTCGACCGTGTGGGATTTCCCCGCGAACTCGACCCGTTTCCCCGCCGATTTCTCGGAGGCGAGGAACACGATGGATCGAATCGGGAACTCGCGTTCGACCAACACGCGGCGGATCATATCGCCGACCGCCCCGGTCGCCCCCACCACCGCCAAATGCACGCCCACGACGAAGCCTCCCCTGCGGA
>JANOSQ010000932.1:0-2930 GCA_031415915.1 Fimbriiglobus sp.
CTGTTTGAAGGTGATCCTGCAGGAAGCGCTGCGGATGACTTGGAAGGGTCGCCACCCCACGGTGAAGCGACTGGCCGGCGACTACCGTAACGGCATCCGACTCTCGAAGAAGGAGATGGAGCCGTACGAGGCGCGGATGGCTCGGTCCCGGACGCTTCGCAAGTACGACATCACGATCAAGCCGTGCGGCAGGTGAATCAAGTGCTGCCGCTCGCCAAAGAGGAACACGGATGACACGGATCAAAACCCGAGATGAAGAGGATCGGAGAGACAATTTTTGTGTCCGATCCTCTCCATCCCGCCCGTTGATCCGTGTCATCCGTGTTCCTCTTCAACTGAAAACCCGAGGTGCCCATGCGATCCATTCTCCTTTTCTTGTTGCTCCCCACGGCGGCGGCGGCCCAACTCCCGCCTATCAAGCTGACCCTCGATCCGGCGCCCGAGGCCAAGCCGTCGCTGCGCTACGAATTGCTGCCCAACAGCCGCGACGCCGTGCCCGGCAACGCGGTGCTGCATTACCTCAGAGCGCACGCTTCCCGGCCGGCGGAGGAAACCGACGCGGCGAAGCGAAAAGCGGAATACGAGACGGTGATCCGCTGGGAGGATGCGAAGCCCGACGCGATCCCGGTGAAGGACGTTGCGGAGTACCTCAAGCGCTACAAGTCGATGTTCCGCGAGCTCGAATACGGCGCCCGCTGCAAAGAGTGCGATTGGTCGAGCGCGCCGAGCAGCGGCGCCGATGCGATCAACGACACCGTCGGGGGGGTGCAATCGCACCGCGAACTCGCCCGTTGGCTGTCGCTGCGATTCAAACTGGAAATCGCCGAGAAGCGGTACGACGACGCCATTCGCACGATCCAAACGGGGCTGCAATTCGGCCGGCATGTCGCCGGGGGTCCGTCGATGATCCAAATGCTCGTCGGCAACGCCATCGTCAGCATCTTCTTGGCCCGCATCGACACCCTCATCGAACAACCCGATTCCCCGAACCTGTATTGGGCGCTGAGTACGCTGCCGAAGCCGCTCGTCGATATCCGGCCGGGGCTGGACGGTGAAGATCGACTGACGGAAAGCTTCCTGCCCGGCATCGCGGAATTGCGCAAAGGCCCGTTGAGCGCGGAACGGGCGCTCGAACTGACGTCGGCGTCGATGAAGGCGTTCCAGCAACTCACGAACGCGGGCGGGCTCGTCGATCTGGGTCTGCGGTTGGGCCTCACCGTCCACGCCGAAGCGAACCAAGAAGCCGCCCGCAAGGAGTTGATCGCCCGCGGTCGCTCGGCCCGGGAGGTCGCCGCGATGCCCGCGGTGCAAGCGGTCTTCTTGAACAGCTTCGAGCGCTACCGCGACTTGGCCGACGATTACCGGAAGTGGTTCCTGCTCGGTGGCCCGGACGCCGTGATCGGGATCGAAAAGATCGCCGAGCGCCTCAAGAAGTTGAAAGTGGACTCGAAAGACGATCCGCTGACCCATGTTCTCTTGGGACTGCTCCCCGCTGCGGAAAAAGTATTCTTCTCTTTCGCCCGCACGGAGCGCCGCGTCGCCCAACTGCGGGCGCTCGAAGCGATCCGCTTGCACGCCGCCGCGAGCGGGCAGTTGCCCAAGGAACTGGCGGACATCAAGAAGGTCCCCGTGCCGAACGACCCGATGACCGGCAAGCCGTTCGTCTACGAGTTGGTCGAGGGTGGCTTCACGCTGACCCCGAACGATCCGAAAGCGACCGCCCACTTGGGGCACAAGTACGAAGTTGCCATGCGAATCAAGTAGTGAGCATCTTTCAGAGCCGGACGCGTCAGCGACGTTTGCGGTGAACTTCGGGAACGATGTAGGATCACACCCATTTGAACCAACGTCGCTCACGCGTCCGGCTCTGAAAGGACCCGCGCCAACGCCATTCCGCCCACCCCGTTGTAGTTTCATCTGCTGGACACTCTCCACGATGAGACTCCCGAAATGCGCCTCGCCCCTTGGATCGCCGCCGGAGGGCTGACGTTCGCCCTTTGCGCCCTGCCCCTGTTCGGCCAACCGGGGGATAAACCGGTTCCCGCCGCGGAAGGCCCGAAGTCGGTCAAACTCCCGCTCACCCGCGTCGTGCTCTTCAACGCCGGCATCGGCTACTTCGAGCGTTCCGGCACCGTCGATGGCCCCTCTAAGCTCGCCCTCAAGGTGAACGAAGAGGACATCAACGACCTTATCCTCACGCTGATGGTCAACGATCCCAACGGCACCGCCCGCGCCGTGACCTACGACAACCGCGCCCCCGCCGAGATCACGCTGAAGGCGTTCAGCATCGACCTCACCGAGAACCCGACGGTCGGCGCACTGCTGCTGCAAGTCCGCGGGGAAAAGGTCGAGATCACCGAGATGGGCGGCACCGCGGTCTCGGGCAGCATCGTCAGTGTGATCAAGCCGGAGACAAAGACGACAACGAGCTTCGCCCCCGGCGAAGAAGTGAAAAATGTGACGGTTACCCCCGATCCGATGTCGTTCGAATCGGTGAGCCTCCTCACCGACGACGGCCTGCAAACCGTCTCGCTCGCCAAGGTGAAAAAGGTCAAGTTCACGAAGCCCGAACTCCAAGCGGAGTTCCGCCTCGCGCTCGAAGCGCTCGCCGCGGCGCGCGGGGCCGCGACCAAGTCGGTCGGTGTCACCTTCCCCGGTAAAGGTTCACGCAAGGTCAGTGTCGGCTACGTCTCTGAGGCGCCCCTCTGGAAGCCGACGTACCGCCTCACACTCGGCGATGCGGCTCCGAAGCTCATCGGCCTCGCCGCGGTTGAAAACACGACCGACGAAGATTGGGAGAACGTGAAGGTCAAGCTCGTGTCGGGCCGGCCGATGACGTTCCAAATGGATCTTTACGATCCGCTCTTCATCCCCCGGCCGCTGGTCGAACAAGAGCTATACGCTTCGCTGAAACCCCCGGTGTACCAAGG
>JANOSQ010000933.1:0-3304 GCA_031415915.1 Fimbriiglobus sp.
CCCCCTCTCTCGGCTTGGCGGGAGTGGGTGGGGGTGAGGGTTTATTCAAACCGAACCCCCACACCCCCGGCCCCCCCCCCGCAAAGCCGGGAGAGGGGAGAACTCCTTTGTTCACTTCGCTTCCGGGTAACTCAGCTTGCGCTCGGGGTCGAGGAAGCGCGCATATAGCACCGCTTCCGCCTGCCCCACCACGACGATCTTCAGCATGTGCTCCCCGGCGGGCAGGGCCACATCGAACCCGTCGGAATCGGGCTGGATCGCTTTGCCGGTGCCCGCGCCTTTGCCGAGCGGCTTGCCGTCGAGTTCCACGGTGAAGGCGGCGCTGGACCCGATCAGCAGTTTCGTTTTGAGTTCCTTGGTCGCGGTGAACTTCGCTTCGACTTCCCCGCCCTTGGCCAGCGCGATGCGGCCGGGAACCCCCGCTGACACCGGCTTGCCGGCGACGGTCACGTCCGTGAGGTACGGGCTGTTCATCGCGTAGCGCAGGAGGTCGCGGAAGTCCTGCGGGGTCATCCCGGCGGTCAATCCTTCGGGCATCATCGACTTCTCCGTGATCTTCACGGGGCCGTCCAAATCCTTCTTGGCGATCTTCTTCAGCACGCCGTTTTCGATCTTCAGCGTGAGGAATTGATCGTCCTCCTCGGCGAGCACGCCTTGGATCGCTTGCCCGTCGAGGGTGTTGGCGGTGCGCAGGAAGTACGGCGCGCCGATGACGCGGTTCGGGTCGATGACGTTGGCCAAGATGTATTCGATGTCCCGCGCGGCGCCGTCGAGCGGCGGGCCGACGGTCTGCCCTTTGCCCTCGAATTGGTGGCACTTGGCGCACTGGTTCTCGAAGACTTTCTGGCCGCGGGCGAAGCTGGCCGGGGAGGTGTACAGTTCGGTGCGCGTCTTGGCGATGAGCTTGTTCAGCTCGTCCGGGGTCGGCCGGGTGCGGCCCCACGCCTTCTCGATGAGGGCGTTGATGTCCTTGTCGTTGAAGGCTTGCATCTTCAGCACGGTGTTGTCGGTGAGCACGGTGCGTTCGATCTTTTTATCGCCCATGGCGGTGAGCAGAGCCTTGGCCCCTTCTTTCCGGGACGCGAGGCTGTTGGCGAGTTCGCCGTGCAGTTCCTTGGGGAATTTGGGCCAGCCCCCGAGGATCGTGACGACGAGTTTCGGATCGTTGACGTTGGCGATCTGTCGGGCGGCTTCGATTCGCACATTCAGGTCCGCTTCGTTGCCGAGCAGATTGGTGAGCAAGCCGGACATCTGCGGATGCTGCAGTAGCACCAATGTCCGGAGGGCGTCGACCCGGGCTTCGCTCACGGTGGATCGGGTCAACACTCCGAAGGCCCGGTCCAGCGCCGCCGGATCGCGGAAGCTCACCGAGAGTTTGTTCGTGAGGGCGACCAGTTTCGCATCCTTCCGCAGTTCCGTTTGCAACTCGGCCCACGCTTTCGGCGCGTCGACCGTCCGCCCGGCCAGCGCGATGGTCAAGCCGTCGAGCGCCTTCTCGCGGGTGTTGGTATCGGGCACATCCTTGACGAACTTCAAGCACAGCGCCAAGTCGTCCGCTTGCCCGGTGGCGACGAGCCGGCGCATGACTTTGGGCACGATGGAATCGCGGATGAAGATGTTGTCCGGCGCTTCCTTGGCGAGGAACTCCAACTCTTCGGCGAGCCGGGGACGTGAGTCTCCGGATTCTTTCTTCTCCTTGGGAGAATCGGAGGGCTTACGCCCACCGCTCGCCAAGATCTTCTCGTACGCCAACCACGTCAGGTGCGGAATCAGCGGGTCGCCGGCATCTTCCTTGTGCTTCATCAGCGCGTGGACGAGTTCGGTGACGTCGTGATGATCTGCGAGCTTGATCGCCATCGAGGCGAATTCCCGTCGGGCATTCGGATCCTTCAACTTGCTGGCCAATTCAGCGATCTTCGGTAACGCATCGCCCGGAAACCCTTTGGCGTTTTCGAACATTCGAAAGCTTTGAACAAGAGTGGCGCGTTCCAACTCGCTATCTTGAATCGGATTCGGATCGACACCCTTGAATTCGAAATCCCCGTTACCGTTCACCATCCGCAGAAATCGGATCATGTGATCATTGGGATCGATCCCCGATGCCGCAACGGCCTTTTTCAATTCTTCTTTCGACTGCTCGCTCGAAAGCCTGAGCGCGGAACGTGTCAGATAAGGGTCTTCCGATGTGAGGGCCAATTTGACGATCTCGGCGAGTGGAAGCTTCCCCAAATCCTCTGCCTTTTTCCCCTTCCGATCCTTCAATTGGATCCGATACACCCGACCCCGTTCGTAGTCCCAATCCTCGGCCTTCGTCTGGTGGCACGGGTTCTGGTCGTGCCAGTCGATCAGATACATATCGCCGTTGGGGCCCCACTTCAAATTGATCGGCCGGAAGTTCTTGTCGCCCGAAGTCAAGAAGTCGTCGCCGCGGCTGGCGGTGTAGCTCGATCCGTTCGGCTTCAAGATGTTCTGCTTCAAACTGCAGCCGTGGATGCTGCCGAAGATCACGCTGTTCTGGAAGCGCTTGGGCATGTGCGGGACATCGAGGCTGAGCAATCCGGCGTGGGCCCAGCCGCTTTCTTTGTGGAAGGTGTGGTCCGAGATTTCCTTGATGTAGCCGTAGCTGTACGGGTTGTACGTGGTGCCCGCTTGCCGTTGGTAAATCCCGCCCGGCACCATGTGGTACAGGTGCGGGATGACGCAGCACGCCAGGATGATTTGCCCGTCGGTGTTGCGCCAGTCCATGCCCCACGGGTTGCTCGTGCCCTCGCTGAAGATCTCGAATTTCTTCGTCTTGGGGTGCAAGCGCCACACGGCGGCGTTCATCCGCGTTTCGGGGCCGTCGAGCGGCTTGACCTTGCTCTGCGTGAAGATGCCGTGGAGGCCGTAGAGCCAGCCGTCGGGGCCCCAGGTGAAGGTGTTGAGCGTCTCGTGCGTGTCTTCGGAACCGAAGCCGCCGAGGATCGTTTCGAACTTTCCGGGCTTGTCGTCCTTGTTCTCGATGAAGAAGACGTACGGGGCGGCGCCGACCCAGACGCCGCCGTGGCCGACTTCGAGGCCGGTACACAGGTCGAAGGCGCCGAGACCGGCCTTCTTGCGCTCTTCGCTCACGGGGAAGTCTTTGCCTTCGCAGAAGACGGTGCGTTTATCGCAGGCGCCGTCGCCGTCGGTGTCTTCCAAAATCACGATGCGGTCGCGCGGCGCTTTGCCCTTCGGCGTCCGGCTCGGGTACTCGAAGCATTCGACGCACCAAACGCGGCCGCGCTCGTCGATGCTGAAGGCGACGGGGTTGACGAGTTGCGGT
>JANOSQ010000934.1:0-2087 GCA_031415915.1 Fimbriiglobus sp.
CGGAATCGGAATCGCTTCTGCCATTCCGCACTCCGAACTCCGCATTCCGCACTTCATCCCTCACTCGCGCTTCAGCAATTCCAACTTGGCTTCCGCGATGGTCTCGCCGCACTTGGCGCGCACGACGCAGAGACCCAATTCTCCCGTGCCCACTTTCAGCACCAACTCACCGGACTCTCCATCCTTCGAGATCGTGAGCACTTCGACCGCGAAGCCGCGCCAGTGGGCGGGTGGAATCAGTTCCACTTTCACGTCACCGGTCAAACTCTTCGCCCGCGAAATCCGCACCGGCACGCGGATCGTTTCCCCCGGTGCCACCGCGATGGTCGCCTTCGCCAAGTCGATCCCCAAGCGACCCGGTTCGGGCACGACGATCAACGAGAAGGTGAAGAACCCGACCAACCGCCTCGGGGCGCTGCTGGCTTCCATGAAGAGCGACCGCGACATGCTCGACGAACTGTACATGGTGGCCATGGCCCTCAAAGCCGACGCCGACGAGGCGAAAGCCGCCCTGGCCCACGTCGCCAAAGGCACCGACAAACGCAAGGCGTGGGAGGATGTGCTGTGGGCGATCCTCAACACGCGGGAGTTCTTGTTCCGGCATTGAGTGGGTGGGGGGCGCGATTCGTTCGTCCAAGGGTGCCACACCCCGGCGTGGACGAAAAAAACGAATGTCATGGAATTGGACGAATTCGGGCCGGGCCTCAAAGTTCATGCGAGTCGGATTGCCAACGCCGACTCGCGCTCGTCAGCAGGTCGATAATTCCGGGCCGATCGAGCGTGTCCAGAAGGGACAATCCTCCGCGCAGGTTGAGCTGTTTGGCCAGATAGCGGATGTGTTCCCGTTTCTGTCGCCCGGAGTCGCCGAGGGTATCGGCGCGATCCCGGAGATATTCGAGAAAGCCGGTTCGGACTTCCGTCGCCCGACCGAAATTCCGTTCGAGCAATTGCTGGGCGATATCCAACGCGGACAGCAGCACCCTCGTCAATTCGTACGGATCGACCCGCGCGGGATCGTGCGTCAGAGCCGCGTACCACCACAGCCGGGACATTCCGTTGCGCGTCAACGCTCGGCTCGGGCTCGATCCGGCGACGAAATAATGCTGGAGGGCGTAGCGAACGGCTTTGTCCGGATCGGCCGCGTGCTGCCCGACGTCCCAGCGTTTCCGCATATACGCCCAGCCCTCGACATGCGTCAGCCGAATCCACAAGCGCGGATCGCCCGCTTCGACGCGCGTGAGGGTCGGAAACGCCCGGTGGATCAGAATCGAATTTTCGATGTCGTGCTGGATGCGATCGGACTCGGGCATCACGAAATCGAGCGGCACCGCCGGTTCCAACTTGGAGGGGAAAGTCGGGTCGCCCGCCCCGGCTTTGCGATGGCCCCACGGCTTCCGCTCGGAATACCGCGCCAAGTTCTCTTTCACCGCCCGGCGGAGGTGATGCATGTGATTCCCGCGGAACAAATCGAGTGGCATTATTGATCCTCCGAGTCGGGACTCTGCATCGAAGCTTGGGCGGATTTGAACGCTCGGCTCATGGGCATACCGTACAGTTTCTGGGCCACTATCAGAGGATGGGCGGTTGCGATATCCAGCCCGAGTTCTTCCACCCGCCGACCGATCACAGTCGCCCACTTGCAGTCCGCATGGGCTTCCGATTCGTGGCGGAGTTTGTACACGGCATCGACCAGAACCGGTACGACCAAGGCCGTGGCGATCAAGCTGCGCAAGTGCGGTTTTCCGGCCAGCGCGGCGTAGTTGGCATGGTCGGTCTTACTCAATACGATCCGGATCTTCTCCGATCCGTACGTCGCGTTCATCGGATGCTCGCCGGGCTTGTCCGAACAGACGATCTCCACGATCGAACCGATCCGGCGCAGCGGATCGCGCGTCCGTTGCTCGAAGTCCCGCGGCTCGCCGCAGGCGAGGATGTCCCCCGGCTCCACGGCCCCGCCGTAAGCTTCGTTGGCTTCGGGCACTTCGTAGCGGCGGATCGCGCGCGTCGCCACGATCAGACGCGTCAACTCCACGACGCCGTTCAGATCTTGCGCGGGGATCGGAATCCTGAACCGGGGTTCCTGCGAC
>JANOSQ010000935.1:0-8252 GCA_031415915.1 Fimbriiglobus sp.
CCTCATTCGTCCTCTTCTTCCTCCGCGGTAAAAATCTTCTCCATCAATTGAAGCGCTACTTCCGCCGCGAGTTTCGCGTTGGCCACGATCAGTTTCCGGTTGGCTTCCAATACCGGCGGGCCGAGGATCTCGGCGATCCGCTTCAGCAAATACGGCGTGAGCTTCGGCCCGGTGACCACCGCATCCGATTCGGCGATTCTGCGGGCGCGCTCGAAATCGGCGAACGGAATCGCGTCCGCAGTCGGTAGCGGATTCGCCAGCAACACGCCACTGCCACCGAGTTGACAGTGGGCGCGGAACACGGCCGCGGCTTCGGCGACGCTCCCGACGCGGGCGCTCACGGGGAGATCGCCGCCCGCGGTGTAGAACGTCGGGAACACATCGGTGCGATAGCCGAGGACGGGGACGCCGAGCGTCTCCAGGATTTCGAGCGTCCGCGGGAGATCGAGGATGCTCTTGGCCCCGGCGCAGACGACCAACACCGGGGTGCGGCCGAGTTCGGCGAGGTCGCTGGAGATGTCGAACGCGGGGGCCGGAGGGCGGTGCGCGCCGCCGATGCCGCCGGTGGCGAAGACGCGGATGCCGACGGTGTGGGCCAGCGCCATCGTCGCCGAGACGGTCGTCCCGGCCGTTTGCTTCAGCGCGACGCAGACACCGAGATCGCGCCGACTCGCTTTGCGGGCCGTTGTCGAGCGCGCCAGTTCTTCCAATTGAAGCTCGGTCAGCCCGACCGTCGGTTCACCGTGCAAGATGGCGAGGGTCGCGGGGATGGCGCCGTCTCCGCGGATCGCGACTTCGCACGCTCTTGCCGTTTCCAGATTCACCGGCCAGGGCAAACCGTGGGTGATGAGCGTCGATTCCAGCGCGACCACGGGCCGACCCGCGCGCAGCGCCGCGGCGACTTCGTCCGAAGTGCGGATGGATTCGCCGAGTTTGTGCCCAAGTTCCATAATGGCCACATGGAGCCGAGTTCGCCCCCCGTATCATCGCCGCCGCCGGCGGTTCCGTCCAGCGGGCCGCCCGCCGAGGAGTTGCTGCGCGCGATCTCGACCGTCGCCCCGCAGCTCTGGTTCCCGTTACGGCACGCCCAACTCACGGGCCTCCCGCGCGATAGCCTCGACGAACCGCTGTGGGTGCTCCAGCGGGCGGGGATGGTGCAGGTCGCCGATTGGATCGCCGGCCTGGGCCAAGGTTTCCAGTTGACGCGGGCCGGCGAGAAAGCCGTCGAGCACCCCCATCCGCTCTCCATCGAGGTGGGTGCGAAGTCGCCGCTGTCCGAGACGGAACTCGAGGCCGGCGCCGAGCCGCCGGCACCGGTACTCCGGCCCGCCATCGTTTCCCCGGCGATCCTCGCGGTCAATCTGCTCTGGTTCGCGGTCGGCGTACTCTTGGCGTGGAAGGCCGGGGTCGGCGTAGAATTCCTGAAAGGGGAAGCGCACCCCGAGGCGGGGCAGACGCTCGTCGGAATCGGCGGATTGAAGGGAACGCTGCTGCTCCAAGGGGAATGGTGGCGGTTGGTCACTTGCTGCTTCGTCCACGTCGGCTTGTTTCACCTCTTCGGCAATATGTTGATGCTCGGCATCCTCGGCCCCGTCTCGGAAGGGCTGTGGGGCCGGCGCCGCTTCGCCCTGATTTACGCGGTCGCCGGTTTGGCCGGCAGTTGCACCGCCCTGGCGCTGCACCCCCTCGCCGACAGCCCAGGCCCGATCCGCGAGACGTTGCTCGCCGGGGCGTCCGGCGCCCTCTGGGGCGTGCTCTTCTCGGTGATCGTCTGGTTGATCCGCTACAAGGCGGAACTCCCCGACGGGGTGGCCAAAGAATGGGGCCGCAAACTCCTCTTCGCCGTCTTTCTGAATCTCATGCTCAGCTTCGCCCCCGGTATCGATTCGCAAGTGAGTCTCGAAGGGCACCTCGGCGGCGGATTCGCCGGCGCCGCGATGGCGTTCTGGCTCGATCGTCGCTGGCGACCTAGCCGCTGGCTCAGCCTCTTGGGCATCGCTCTGTTGTTGGCAAGTCTACTGGGCGGGTTGCACCTCTATTCGCGATACTCGGAGGAATGGAAGCCCCTTCGCCAAACAGCGACGCAACGATGAATCCGCAGCACATCGCCCAATTCGCCCACCGCTACCCGCCCGCTTTGGGCGGAGCCGAGAGCTACTGCCGGCGACTGTGCGAATACCTCGCTACGCAGGTCGACCGCGTCACCGTTTTCACCACCAACGCGATGGAGTTGAGCGAGTTTTGGAAGCCCTCTCAGAGGCCTACGTTGAACGGCGAACCGGCGGGCAACCCATCCATCCACCGCTTTCGACCCGTCACGTTTCCGCTTCGGCGCTACGTTCTCAAGGGGTTGTCGCTCGTGCCGGTGCGACCGTGGCAAGCGGCACTGCAACCGAGCAACCCGCTTTGCCCGACCATGGCCGTGGCCGCAACGCGGTTCGACGGCCCGCTCGATGCCGTCCACGCCATGGCCTTCCCGTATTCCTTTCCGATTCTATGCGCCCTGCGTCTGGCGCGCCGGCGCCGAGTTCCCTTCTTCCTCACGCCGTTCTTGCACCTCGGCGATCCGCTCGACCCCCGCGACCGCACGCGCCGGCAGTACACGCGACCGCATCTGCGCTGGTTGTTGAAGCAGGCCGACGGGATCTTCGTGCAGACGCCGACGGAACAACGGGCTGTCCTCGAAATGGGAATCGGCGCGGCGCGGGTGATTCTCCAAGGACTCGGGGTGGATGCGGCCGAGTGTACCGGAGGCGACCGCGCGGCTGCGCGAGCGGCTTGGGGCACTGCCGAGGGTGAGTTCGTCGTCGGGCACTTGGCGAATGCGAGCGTCGAAAAAGGAACCGTCGATCTGCTGACCGCCGCGGCGTCGGCGAATGTCCGCGTCGTGTTGGCGGGGCCGGCGATGCCGAATTTCGAGCGGTTCTGGTCGAGCTTCGAGCGGAAGGATTTGGTCACCCGCCTCGGCCCGGTGAGCGATTCGCAGAAACGCGATTTCTTCGCCGGGATCGACGCTTTCGCGCTGCCGTCGCGCACCGATTCGTTCGGGTTGGTGCTGCTCGAAGCGTGGGCGAACGCGAAGCCGGTGGTCGCCTACCGCGCCGGGGGGCCAGCGGATTTGATCCGCGATGGAATCGACGGGTGGCTCGTCCCCTGCGGTGATGTCGCGGGCCTCGCCGTGCGACTGCGGGAGTGCTCGGCGACAATGGGGGCGGCGGGGCTGGCCCGCGTGCCCGTCGAGTTCGCTTGGGAGCCGAAGCTGAGGCTGGTGCGCGACGCGATGGCGTCGATCATTCCTCGCCGAGCGTCCAAAGGGTGACGGTTGTTCGGCAATCGGCGGCGCTAGGCGAGGTTCACTTCGCCCGCGGCTCGGTTCCCCAGAGGTGGCGGATGAAGAAATCGGCGCGCCGGCGTTGGCCGTAGGGCGTCTCGCAGGCGCCGTGGCCGCCTCCGGGAACGAGCAGAAAATCGAAATCCTTGTTCGCTCGGATCAGGGCGTTGGTCACTTGGAGCGTGCTCGACGGATCGACGTTGCGGTCGAGTTCGCCGACGACGAGCATCAGCTTCCCCTTCAGATTCTTCGCTTGGGTCACGTTCGATTGCTCTTCGTAGTGCTTGCCGATGGGCCAGCTCATCCAGAGTTCGTTCCACCAGATTTTATCCATGCGGTTGTCGTGGCAACCGCAATCGGAGACGGCGGTGGTGTAGAAGTCGCCGAAAGCGAGGAGCGCCCGCGTGCTGCTCTGCCCGCCGGCGCTGCCGCCGAAGATGCCGACGCCCTTGGTCAGATCCATTTCGGGGTACTTCGCCGCGGCGGCTTTGATCCACGGGATGCGGTCGGGGAAACCGCTGTCGCCCAAATTCTTCCAGCAGACATCGTGGAAGGCTTTGCTGCGCCAGTTGGTGCCCATGCCGTCGATCTGCACGACGATGAAGCCGAGTTCGGCCATCCGCGCGGAACTGCCGGGGCCGGGGTTGAATCGCTTCGGGACGTGGTGATCGTGCGGCCCGGCGTAAATGTACTCGATGACGGGATACTTCTTCTTCGGGTCGAAATTCGTCGGCCGGTGGATGAGCCCGCAGATGTCGGTCCGGCCGTCGCGGCCCTTGGCGGCGAAGCGCTCGGGCGGCTTCCACCCGGCTTTCGTCAACTCGCCGATGTCGGCCTTTTCCAGTTCGAGGATTTTCTCGCCATCGCTCGTGCGGCGCAGTTCCGTCACCGGAGGCAGATCGACGCGGCTGTGGCCGATGAGGTAGTGCTTCTTGTCCGGGGAGTATTGCGGCGGCGTGTGCGTGCCATCTCCGTCCGAGAGATTCACGAGCCCGGTGCCGTCGAAACGGATGCGGTGGCAGTGAACGTGATAGGGGTCTTGCCCGGCGTGGAAACCGACCGATTGGAACCGGATCTCCCGCTTCTCGACATCGACTCCGTCGATTCGGCGCACGGCCCAATCGCCTTCCGTGATCGCGGTCGCTTTCCCGGTGACGCGGTTCACCAAATAAAGGTGGTTCCAGCCGTGGCGCTCGCTCATCCAGAGGAGTTCATCGGTGGCGTCGAGGTGTTGCAGGTACGTCTTGTTCGCGTAGTCGAAGAAGGTCTTGCACTCCTCGTCGACGACGGCCGCGACTTTGCCGGTGGCCGCGTCGATGGCGTTCACCCGCATCACGGTGTGGCCGCGCTGGTTGTAGAGGAAGTAAAAGCGCTTGCTATCGGGCGACCAATGCTCGCGGCCGAGATCCCACGGGTTCGGGAAGAGTTCATCCGAAACGGGGATTTCCTTTTTGGTGGCGACATCGAACAGGTGCGGCTTCGTCCACGGGATCGGGTCGCCGGGCTTGAGGTAGGCGTAGGTGCTCGTCTTCGGTTGGAGTTCGGCCTTCGGGCTGCTCTCGACGAGCGTGACTTTGCGATCCCCGCCGGACTTGGTTTTCATCGCGATGAATTTCGTCGAATCGGGCGACCAGCTGACGCGGTTGTAGGCGTCGCCGACTTTGCCATCGGTGGTGAGAGCCGCGACGGTGTCGGCCTTCACGTTCCACAGGACGACGTTGGAATCTTCGATGACCGCGCGCCATTTGCCGTCCGGAGAAGTGCCGGAGGCGCGCGTGGGGCGTTGCAATGAAATAGGGTCAAGGGTCTGGGGGCTGGAGTCTGGGTGAAGAAAGAAGTCATTCACTTCGGTTCTCGGCACCTCGCCCTCAGGCTTCTCCCCCGACGCCTTCGGCGGCTCCTTGACAATTTCGCGGGTGCCCTTCGCCACATCCACGACGACGATCTCTTTCTTGCCGGTGGCGAGTTCGTTGGCGTACCAGAATTTGGTGTCGTTGTCGTACCACGTCGGCTCGACTTTGCCCCGGGGCACTTTGACGGCGAAGCGCTTCCCCAAGCCGGCGGCGCGGTCGAAGTCGGCCTGCGTCCCTTGGGCGAAGAGCGCGGACGGGAACAAGAAAAACGGGAGGAGGCAGCAAATCCGCATGGCGTTATTTTTCTCCGCAAGCGTCCAGGGCCAGCACGCAGAAGGCGGTGCCGGCGTTGGCGATGTAATGGGCTTTGTCGTTATTCAGGCTGCGCGTGTACCAGCGGCCGCTTTCGCGCTGGTTCTCTTTCAACCACTTCACCCCGGCGGCGACGACTTTATCGTCGGTCTTCACGCCCGCTTGCCGGAGGACGAACACCGTGAAGCCGGTGCCGTAGCCATCGCTCGCGGCGGCTTTGTCGTTGGGCGTCTTGTCCTTGTCGCGGCGTTTGTAGTCGCCGAGGCTCGGCAAGCTCCAGCCGCCGTCGGCGTGTTGGAGTTTGGTCAGTTCCGCAATCGTGGCCTTGGCGTCGTCTTCGGTCATCAGATCTTTCAACAGGCTGTTGGCCCAGAGGAGCATCGCCTTGTGGTGCAGGTCGGGCGCCGGGGTCTTCTTCAGGTACGCCTTCAACTTGGCCACGCCCGCCTTGGCGGAGTCTCCCTCGGCGTATTTGTCAGGTGCGATGCCGACTGCGACGGCGGCGAGAACGGCGCCGTAATAGTCGTCGTGCTCCAGCGGCGGCCAGTCGCATTTCAGCCAGCCCCATTCGCCGGTCTTCTTCTGAACCGTCCACATGCGGTCGAGCGCGGCTTTGGTTTGCTCGTGGAGTTTGCCGGTGGTGCGGGCATCGGTGAAGGCGAGCGCCGCGGCCGTGGCGACGACGTAGGCATCGCCCTGCGGTTTGCCGCCTTTGCTCCAACTCTTCACGTCGTCTTCGAGGAACGTCCGGACTTCCTTCCAGCCTACGTTCTTCGCGGGCAGCACCGGCCCGGCCATCAGGTGCGGCATGTTCGTGTGGCAGGTGATGCACTGGCGGTCGCGGGTCCAGTTCACGCCGACGCCGTCGAGGTACTCTCCGGCTTTCGCCGCCGACCATTTCTTGGCGATGGCTTCATCGCCCTTCGTCGGCTTCGGTTGGTCGTAATCGGGCTTCTCGGCCGCGAAGGCGAATGCGGGGAGTAGGAGAAGTGTGAGGAGCGAACGCATGGGGCACCTTCTTGCGAATGCGGGAGACAACAAGATTAACCACAGAGGCACAGAGACAAGCGCGGAAAGGAAACCAGGTGGTTCGGTCGGCCAGTTAATCGCACCACTCGTTTTTTCAAACCCTGTCCTATCGTCTCTGTGTCTCTGTGCCTCTGTGGTTAATCCTGTTTTTCTTTGCCAATCGTACCCGACCGGCCGGGCAGGGGATACAGGCCGAAGAGGAAATAGGGTTCTTCTTCCAAGCCGAGGGTGGAGTACGTTTTCTGGGCCTTTTCGTTGTCGCGTTCGACATAGAGGCGAAGGCCGATGACGGTGGCATCCGCGAGGGCCTTCGCTTTCACATGCTCGAAGATTCCCCGGAAGACCCCGCCGCGGCGGCACTCGGGCCAGACGTAGACGCTCTGAATCCACCAGTACCAGCCGTTGCGCCAATCGCTGTACTCGAACGTGACGAGCATGTGACCGACGATCTTTCCATCGTCTTCGGCGACGGTGTAGAAGCCTTTGTGCGGGTCGCCGAGCAAGTTCTGGATACCGAGGCGGAGCGTCGGTTCGTCGAGTTTCTTGCGTTCGGATTCCCAAGCGAGGGCCGTGTTGCCGTGGATCAACGCCGGGAGATCGGCGGGTGCAGCGGGGCGGATCGCGAGCGTCATCGTTGCTTCACCCGTGCGGGGTCTTACAAAGGAGCCAACCCACCGGGAGCAATTTATGGACTTCACGCCGTTCATCCGCGACATCCCGGACTTCCCCAAGCCGGGGATCCTGTTCAAGGACATCACGCCGCTGCTGGCCGACCCGGAGGCGTTCCAAGCGAGCATCGACGCATTGACGCTGAAGTTCGCCCCGTCGCGGATCGACGCCATCGCCGCGGCGGAAGCGCGCGGGTTCCTCTTCGCCGCGCCGTTGGCCTTGGCGTTGAAGGTGCCGCTGATCCCGCTGCGCAAGCCGGGGAAGTTGCCCTACCGCACCTACAGCTTGAAGTACGATCTCGAATACGGCCAAGCCGAACTGCACATGCACGTCGATGGCATCGCGGCGGGGGCCCGCGTTCTGATGGTCGACGACTTGCTGGCGACCGGCGGCACGATGGAAGCGGGATGCAAGCTCGTGGAGCAAGCCGGCGGCGTGATCGTCGCCTGCGCCTTCTTGGTGGAGCTGGGCTTTTTGAACGGCCGGGAGAAACTCGCCGGGCACGACGTGTTCAGCTTGCTGACGTATTGAGTGCGGGAATTCGCAGAAGGGGGAAGAGTCGCCCTCCGACTGAATCGGAGTGCGTGCGGTTACTTTTTGTCCGGCGGCGGCGGCTTGCCGTCGCGCTTGAGCTTCACTTGGCGCCGCCGACCCATAACCACGCCGAGCGGGTGCAGCGCCGGGCGGCGCTGTGGCGGAAGAAATCGTTCGGCTGCGCGAGCCAAGGGGGGTCGCTTCGCGGAGCGAATGTTGCTCGGGTTGAACCCTTATTCCTCTTTCCTTCCTTCTCTGTCTTCGCGGTTCAATTCCGATCTGCCGGCTCACCCGCCCGCGGGCGGGGCGCTGGCGACAATCACCGTCGCGGGGCGCAGGACGCGGTCGTGCAACAAGTAGCCCTGCGCCAAGACTTGGTACACGCCACCCGGTGCGACGTCGTTGGTCGGTTGTTCCATCACCGCTTCGTGGCGGTTCGGGTCGAACGGCGAACCTTGCGCCGTGTCGATCCGCGTCACACCGTGGCGCTTGAGCACGTCGAGGAACATCGCGATGGTCGCGGT
>JANOSQ010000936.1:0-11459 GCA_031415915.1 Fimbriiglobus sp.
AGCGGATCGCCCACGGCCGCGACGGCCATGCGCTTCTTCCCGAGGTTGGCTTTGAGTTTCTCGACGACCTCGGGGAGATCGGTGCCGATGCGGACGCGCTCGGCGGTGAGCTCCGGCAACAGCTTCAGCGCGGCCTCGGAACCGAAGACGAGTTCCGCCGAGTTCAGCCAAGCCGCGGAGCGGGCCGACAGGCCGGCGAGACCATCCGGGCCGATACCGACGATGGGGATTTTCGGGTGTTCCATAGTGGAGGTGTTATAGGCGCAGGACGATTTACGCCGCTGGGTTTCCCTCACGTGCTCCTCTCGATCGTGGTTCGCCGGGTGGTAATCGTCCTCCGGGTGATCTTCCTTGCTATCCTCGTCGAAGACCTGCACCTTCTTCCCGTGCAGCGGGGTTTCGAGTTTGGGCGGCCGGCCGTAGTCCGGATCCTTCTTCTTGCGGCGGATGATGTCCCCGGCCGCGTGCTGGTGGAAGTACAAGTCCGAGGTGTAGAGCTTGTGGTCCGCGGGGCTGGGCGGGTCGGGAAATCGACCGGGGCCATGGGCGCACTCGAACGGGTCGGCGGCGTTGATCCGAGGACAAGATTAAGCGGCGGGGTGCGGGCGAGCAAGGGGGCGACGACGTTCGTCGATCTTCCGATCTCGGCCACCCTCCTTCTCCCCCGCGGCCCAGTCGCCTATGGTAACGCGATGATTCTCTCCCCGGACCAGTACGCGTCCCTGCGATTCGCGCTGAACGCCGACCTCGGCTTGTTCGCGCCGGAACTCTCGGTCGCCGGCACCATCCTGCTCGCGCTCTTCCTCCGGGTGTTCAAAACCTTCGACCGGATCCACCTGAACGCGGTCGCCGTCTGGCCGCTTCTCGCTGCGCTCGTGTCCCTCGGCTTGCAGTGGTACGACCTCTTCCACGAGCTTCCCGGCGGGCCGATCTTCACCGGCCTGTTGCAGATGGATGCGTTCGCCACATTCCTGCGCACGCTCCTGATCCTGTTCGCGCTCGACGCCCTCTGGCTCGGCGGCATCACCGGCTTGGCAGACCGCGAAGACTCCGCCGATTACCTCGTGCTCTTGCTCGGCGGCACGCTCGGCATGATGGTGATGGTCTCGGCCAATCACCTCCTGATGGTCTTCGTCGGCCTCGAGATGGCGAGCCTGCCCTGCTATGCCCTCGCGGGATTCTTGAAGGGCCGCAAGGCCGGGAGCGAATCGGCGTTGAAGTATGTCCTCTACGGCTCCGCCGCGTCGGGGGTGGCCTTGTATGGAATGAGTCTGCTCGTCGTACAATTCGGCACCGGGTCGTTGACCGGCATTGCCCACGGGTACGCCGACCTCGTGAAGTCCGGCGGCATCGACGGCGCCACGTTCGCCGCGACCGCGTTGGTCCTCGCGGGCTTCGCCTTCAAGCTTTCGGCGGTGCCGTTCCACTTCTGGTTGCCGGACGTATTCGAAGGGGCCGCGGCCGAAGTCGGGGCGTTTCTGTCGGTCGCGTCCAAGGCCGCGGCGGTGGGTTTGACCGCACGCTTCTTGATGATTCTCCAGCGCGAAGTCGGCCCGCTCGATCCGGGATTGCTGCCGCGGACGCTCGGTGTGCCGTTGTTGATCTCGGCGATGCTGACGATGACGCTGGGCAACTTGGCGGCGCTCCAACAAGTGAATTTGAAGCGGCTGCTCGCCTATTCGACCATCGCCCACGCCGGCGTGTTGCTGCTCGGTTTGGCGATCTTCACCGCGGACGGGGCCTCGGCGACGCTCTACTACTTGCTCGGATACCTCCCCACGAACTTGGCCGCGTTCGCGGTCGTGGCCATTCTCCGCCAGCGCGCCGGCATCGAAACGCTCGACGGGCTTCGCGGGCTCTGGCTCCGCTCCCCCGGTTTGGCGGGGGCACTCGCGATCTCGGTGCTGAGCTTGCTGGGGTTACCCCCGCTCGTCGGCTTCGCCGGGAAGTTCCAAGTGTTCGAAGCGCTCTACGAAGCGGGACGGGCGAACCCGTCGGTGGGAGCGTGGCACTTCGTCGCGCTCGGGGTCGCGGTGCTGAACACAGCGATCAGCGCCGGGTACTATTTGAAGGTGTTGAAGCTCAGTTTCTTGGACGAGCCCGAAGTGGGCGCCGCCCCGATTGAAGAAGGGGCCTCGGCGGGGGCGCTGTTGGGCGTGCTCGCGATCGCAATCGTCGTCCTGGGGTTGGCTTGGAACCCGGTGGTGCTGTTCACCGCGCGGGCCGTCGCCGGGATGGGGTGACGACGACCCGCACAGCGGTTTCATTTGCTTCCACAGCGCGCTCACGCCGTGCCGCTCGCCCTCACTTCCCGCCCGGCGGGCAGTACTTCGCCAGCCAGCCGAACACTTCCTTGTGCCAGCGCTCGCTGTTCTTCGGCTTGAGCACCCAGTGACCCTCGTCCGGGAAGTTCACGAACCGGCTCGGCACCTTGTTCCGCTGCAGCGCGGTGAAGAGTTCGTGCCCTTGCCCGATGGGGCAGCGGAAGTCGTAGTCGTTGTGGATCACCAGCATCGGCGTTTTGTTCTTGGCCAGTTCCCCGGCCTTCTTGTGCGGGCTGAACTCGGCGTAGCTGCCGGGTTTCTCCCACGGCAGGCCTTGGTGCTCCCACTCGTCGAACCAGAGTTCGTCGGTCGTGCCCCACATGCTCTCGAAGTTCCAAACCGAGCAGTGCGAAATCTGGCACTTGAAACGCTTCGCGATCGGCGACACGGCGAACCAGTTCTGCATGTAGCCGCCGAAGCTCGCCCCGGCGCTGCCGATGCGGTCCTTATCCACGTACTCCAGTTTCTCCACGAAATCGAGGCCCGCGACGAGGTCGCGGTAGCACTTGCCGCCCCAGTCGCCCGAGATCTGATCGACGAACTTTTGGCCGAAGCCGGTGCTGCCGCGCGGGTTCGGCATCGCCACGACGTACCCCTGCGCGGCCCACAGCTGCTGGTTCCAGCGGTTGCTCCAGCCGTCCTCCCACGCGCCCTGCGGTCCGCCGTGGATGAGGTACGCCACGGGCCATTTCTTCTTGGGGTCGAAGCCCGGCGGCTTGAGGATCCACATCTGCATCTTCACCCCACCCTCGACCTCGACGGCGACGCTCTCCGGTTGCGTGCGGTCGAGTTCTGCGACCAGACTGTCATTGGAGTTGCTCACCTTGGCGTCGGTCATCGAACCGCGGCGGCGATCCATGGTCCAAACATCCGCCGGAGAAGTCATCGAGACGTGACTGAAGGCCGCGACCTCGCCATCGGTCGAGTAGGAAAGGCTATTTGCCGAACCCACTTTTAAAGGCTCCCGCGTGAAGTATGCGTCCGGATCGTTGTGGCTCCCGACGTAATGAATGAAGGTTCGGCCATCGGCATCCGCGGTGAAAGCGAGCGAACTCGTACCGCGCCACGCGAACTCGCCGACCGACAGTTCGGCGAGAATGGCATTCGGACGCTTTTTCCCACCAATGTATATCTGGCCCGTCAGGCTCACCGGCTTCCCGACAGACGTCCCATCGGGTTTACAATTCACGACCATGATCTCCCACATGTCCGCTTCGTAGCCCGCCTTCTTCTGCGCGCGGTAGGCCAACTTCGTGCCATTGGGACTGAATCGTGGGCTTCCGTCCGCCGCTTTGTTATCGCCCGTGAGCACTTCCCACTTCGTCGATTTGTTGTCGATGGCCACGCGGCAGAGGTCGTAGTTGGTACTCCACGCTTCGCCGTCGGCCGGCACCGCGGTGAAGACGAGGTGCTTCGAGTCGGGAGTGAAGGTGAAATCGTCGCCGACGCTGAAGGTGCTGCTCGTCGGGTTGGCGTCGCGGTCGCCGGGGGTGCAATTGTGTGGGGCGCTCCAGCCGGTTTTCTCGGCGGCGATCACGAACAGGTGCTGGCGCTTGTCGCCGACGTACTCGTCCCAGTGCCGGTAGAAGAGCTTCGTGAAGGTCTTCGCCTTCACGGGGCTGTCCTCGATCTCCTTGTCCTTCGCGGCGTTCTTCTTGTCGCTCTCCGCGAACGGGAGTTCGCTGAACTCCGGATAGACCGAGCTGACGAACGCGATGTGGCTGCCGTCCGGCGACCACAATCCGTTGTCCGCCCCGGTGCTGATGGTCGTGAGCGGCTGGGCTTCGCCGCCGTCCAAGCCGACGAGCCAAAGCTGCTGCGAGCCGCCGCGCGTGCTGCTGAAGAGGATGCGCTTCCCGTCCGGCGACCAGCGCGGGTGCGTGTCCTTCTTGCCGTTGGGGTTGGTGAATTGCTTCGGCGGCGTCTTGCCGTCGGTCGCCGCGAGCCAGAGGGCCGTGGTGCTCTTGTTCTCCGCGAGGCTGACGCTGGTGACCTGGTAGACGACGAGTTTGCCGTCCGGGGAAATCTGCGGATCGGCGACGCGTTTAAAGGCGAAGAGGTCATCGACCTTCATGGGGCGCTTGTCCGCGGCTTCGGCGGGGATGGATTCAATCATGGCGATGGTGAGCACGAGGGGCAGGAAGAGTTTCATCGGGGCTACTCCGAGGTTCCAACACAACAAATTGAACCACGAAGGAAGAGAAGGGGGAAAAGGGAATGAGGATGAGTTTGAAGACCTCGTTTTTCCTTCTCTTCCTTCTCTTTCTTCGTGGTGAACTATTTTGATCGTTTCAGATCGACTTCGCAATTCGATAAATCGCCGCCACATCCAGCACCGCATCGTTGCGTTGAAACAGCTCCGCGATCGCGGCTTTGTGCACCTTCATCTTGGTGCCGCCGACGCCCAGTGCCCCGTAGCAGTGCATGTCGTCGCGGTTCTTCGCTTTGTCGCCCAAGCCGATGCCTTCCATCCCCTCCGGCGGGACGCCGTTGAGGTCGATGGCCACTTTCAGCATCTTGCAGTTCACGCGGTACTTCTTCGGCAGCAACACGACCCCCGGCGCCCCGGCGGCGATCACGAGATCGCGGCCGTCGAGCGCGGCTGGCCCATCGGAACTGCTCGCGGTGGCCACGGCTTCGACGTTGGCTTTGGGCACTTGCGCGCGGATCGCTTCGCACACCGCTTCGGCGCGGTCCTTGGTCCGCGAGCCGATACGGACGTGCCCGCCCTCTTCGGCGAGCAGTCGCGCGCAGCGCTGGCCGACGGGGCCGGTGCCGCCGAGGATCAGCGACTTCGTGGACTTCAATTCCAAATGCCGGGAGGCCGCGAGGACCGCCGCGGCGGCGGTCGTGTTCGAGCCGTTGGAATCGAGCATCACCGAGACGGTCAGTCCGAAGTCTTTGACGAAGTGCGTCTGCACGGCGGCGAGCAACGCTTCCCCGGCGAGGACGTCCGAGCCGCCGATGAAGATGGCGGTGCTTTTGAGGTCAACGGGGCCGCGGGTGAAGATGCAGCCGTGAACGAGAGCCATGACGTTGGCCGGTGTGACACCGCCGTAGCTGAAGATGTGCTCGACCCCGGCGTCCACGGCTACGACGCGGTCGAACACGCTCGGATGCGCGTCGGTGTCGAGGTGCAGGAGGATCTGGGGCTTCAGCATGACGGGTTCGGAAATGGTGAAGAATCCGGCCCCCCTCTCCCGGCTCTGCGGGAGAGGGGTTGGGGGGTGAGGGGTTTTTGAATCAAGACCCTCACCCCCAGCCCCTCTCCCGCAAAGCCGGGAGAGGGGAGTAGAACCTTGTACCCCAGACCCTATTTCGGACTGAACGGGTGCTTTTCGTCCTTGCGTTTCAGAATTTCGTCCATGGTCGGGGTGCCGGCCATGGCGCCCTTGATGGCGAGCTTGGTGGCCGCGTAGTTATACTCGTAGATCTTGGCGTCGTCGGCCGCGGCCCAGTGGATGAACACGCCGCACACGATCACGTAATCTTCGGCCATGTCCTTGCGGATGACGCCTTCGGCGACGCTGTCGACGACGGCGCGGGCGACGGCGGCTTGGGCCGGCCCGAACATCTGCACGGCTTGCTTGGCGCCTTTGATCGTCACCTTCGTGATCATGACCGTGGCCGGCTTGGCGAGCAGGTTGGGCGTGATGACGGCGAGCAGGCTGCTGTGGCCGGCGCTCTGGTTGGCGAGGGCGTTGGCGAACGCGGTGCCGACGGGGCCGGTCTTGTGGCCGATGAGCAGATCGATGTGGGCGATCTCGTTGCCGTCGCCGACCAAACCTTCGCCGATGTACATGGACATGAATGGCCTCTGCAAGATGCGGGGAGGGGAACACGAAACGGTAGGCGTAGGTTTAGTCGCGGGGTGCCGAACGGCAACGGGGAAGCCTCACTGCTTCGGCGACTTCGCGGGGAAGGTGTACACCGGGTTGAAGCCGGTCTTCCATTCGCGCTCGGTCAGGTCGTGGCCGATGGCGCGGAAGTGCTCGAACAACTTCTTCTCCAATTCGGCTGTCACCTCGGGGCGTTCGACCCCGAGGTTTTTGGTCTCGGCGGGGTCGGCGGTCAAGTCGTAAAGCTCCCGGCCTTTCGTTTCCAGCGTCACGATCAGCTTCATGCCCGCCGGCGTCAGGATGCCGCGTTTGAAGGTGTGCAGCCGGTAATCGGTCTCGAAGAAGAGATCGCCCGTCGGCGCTTCGCCGCGCATCGCCGGGACGAGGCTGCGACCCCGCAGTTGGCCGCGGGCCTTCTCGGGCATCGGCGCATCGAGCAATTCCAGAACCGTGGGCATGATGTCGATACTGCTGACGCGCTCCGGGATCTTGCGAGCCGGCACGGCACCGGGGGCGCGGATGATGAGCGGGACGTGCAGCGTCTCCTCGTAGAGCGTGAAGCCGTGGTCGAGCCGGTTGTGCTCGTACACCTCCGTGCCGTGATCCGAGGTGATGACGAAGAGCGTCTTCTCCATCAAACCCATCGCGGCGAACTCCGTCAGGAAGTCGCGGAACTTGGCGTCGGCCCGGGCGATCTTCTCGTCGTACACGGCCCGCCAGAACTTGACGTCCGCATCGCGGAGCGTGATCCGCCCTTTCTCGATCCCCTCTTCGCGTAGGGTTTCGTGTTCGATTTCCGTGCCCGTGTACTTCTTGTCGTAGCCCTTGTCCACGAAGCGGTAGTCGTAGCCGTCGGCCGGGGTGTTTTGGCCGTGGGCGTCGTACCCGTGAAGGAACAGAAAGAACTTCTCATTCTGGTGAACCTTCAGCCATTCGAGGGCTTTGGGCACGCTGAGGTCGAAGTTGCCGAAGGCGCCCGGTTCGGCGAAGTAAGTATCGAAGCCCTGTTCGTAGCCGAAGATCCCGCTGACACCGGCGTTCCCGGTGAAGCCGCCGGTGGAATACCCGTGGGATTTGAGCACCTCGGCGAGCGTCATCAATCCCGGCGCCAGCTCCTTCAAGTTCGTCGGCTTCTGCACTTCCTTGTCGTACACCGCGAACTTGTTGACCACGCGGTGTTCCGACGGATAGACCCCGGTGAACCAAGTCATCGACGACGGCACGGTCCACGAGGCCACAGCGTGGGCTTGGGTGAAGTGGAAGCCGGCCCGGGCTTGGGCATCGAGGGTCGGGGTCGTATCGCGGAAGTAACCTTGGCAACCGACGTGGGAAGCTTGCAGCGCGTCGAAGCTGACGAAGACGAGGTTGTACCCTTTGTAGTTCAGCGACGGCGGAGGCAGCTCGGGTGGAGCGAGCGCCGGCTTCGGTCGGCAACCGCAGCCCCCGAGCAAACCGCCGAGGAAGATCGCCGCCACGGCCGCGAGTTTGAAATTCATGGCGTGCGCGCCACGCGGAAACCGACGTAGTCTTTGCGTTCGTCCGGGGTCAGTGAGAACCGGCTGGCCGAGCGGCTGCTTTGATCGGTGACGATCCACGACCCGCCCCGGATGCAGCGGTGGGTGCCTTTCGCCGGCCCGGGCGGATCCTCGCCCGGCGACGCGGTGTAGTAGTCTTTGTCGTAGTGGTCGGAGCACCACTCCGCGACGTTGCCGTGCATGTCGAACAGACCCCACTTGTTTTTGGAGTGGGTCGCGACGGTCGCGGTGCGGCCGAGGCTGTAATTCACACTCGGTTCGCCGTACCCGCCGCTCGTCATGATCTTGAAGTTCGCCTCTTTGTTCCGCCCGTACTCCCCGAAGGAGAACCGGCCCATCGACCCGGCTCGGCAGGCGTATTCCCACTCCGCTTCGGTCGGCAGTCGGTAACCGTTGCCCCCGAGCACTTTGACCGTCGCCTCGCGGATCGACCCGTCGACGATCTTCGCGTCGTCGAGTCGGTAGTGGGGTTTGTAGCCGTCCTTCTCGCTGAGCCGGTTGCAAAAGTCGAGCGCGTCGTACCAACTCACGCGCTCCACCGGCAGGCGCAAGCGGCCCTCTTTCGGGACCTTCGCCTTGTTCTCGCCATCCGGGGAAAAGCCGCTCGGGTTCGTCCCCGCGATGGCCGTGTATTCCTCCTGGGTGACTTCGCGGGTGCCGATGAGGATGATGGAGTTCAGTTGGACGGTGTGCTGGGTCTCCTCGGCGCGGCGCGTGTATTCGCGCGGCGGCGAGCCCATTTCGAAGGTGCCCGACGGCAGCACCGACAGTTCCATTTTGGTCGTCCGGCTCGTCCGGCAGGCGGCGATGATCCGCGTTTCGACCGCGAGCGCCCGCGTGGAAACTTCCAACTTCGCGGTCGTCCGGAGGGCGTCGCGCACGGCCGGGAGGGCCTTCTCCCCTTCGTTCACCAACCCGCGCGACGCCGCTTCGCGGGTGTTGTAATCGCGGTCTCCGAGTTGCTCGATGAGCGAAGCGATCCGCTCGGCTTCGGGCTTGGGTAACGGTGCGGGCTGGGCGCGGACCGGCGCCTCGGCGAGCGCGAGCACCAAATCGAACAGACCGATGAAGAAGAGTCGCACGCGCATGGGGAACCTGCGCCGAGGATGGGGAGCCGGGGTCAGTTTAGCGAAGTCGGCGCCAGAATCGCCAGGGCGATGGTTGCTTCAGCGAGACGGTACCCCGACGGAAGTCGACGGTGAGGATGCGGCCGCGGAGGAAGTCGAGCCCGAGGAGACCGTGGATTTTCGAGGCCGCGTTCAACTCGATAAATGCGACTGTCGGGTTGTCCCAAGTCTCGCCGATCGCTTTCAATCGGAGGAGCGGGATCATGCCGAAACTCCCATCCATTGTGACGCCGTGTGCCTTGCCCTTTTGCGCGATGCCCCGAGTATCGATCCCCATTCTGCGCAAGGTGAGTACCGAAACACACGTTCTCGTCGAAGCTGTGTCCAATGCGAACCAAGCTTCGTGCTTTCCATAGACCCCGCTCAATTCGACACGGACACGGATCAGTCGAGATGAGGGATCGAATGTGAATTTCATAGAAGGAAGATCGAACCGTCGTCGATGTCTTCACCCGTGTGCTCGACGGCGATGTGGAACGGCCTCGGAAGCCCGGCGGCCGCTTCTTCTAAGTCCGCTTCATTCGTCGAGTGCGCGACCACATACCCACCCTGCAAGTGCTGGGAACGATCCGACTTCGGCCGGTCGATCAAGACCCACTCGTTCGGGTACGCGGCCTTGATCTCGTCCATCGTCCGGTAAGGTTCGCTCACGGGTCGCTCCTCCTCGATACCGCCAGTCTACACCACTTTCTTCTCGGGGAACAAATCCTCCGGGTGGTCGCCGGCGGCGTGTTTGTCGGGGTCGAACCAGTTCGGCTGGAAGTCGATCCGCACCTTGTGCTTCATCGCCAAGTTCGCCGTCAGCGCCAAGATCGCGTCGGCCATGGCGATCTCCACGTGGCAGCGCGGCAGGCGGAGACATCACCAATAGGACACAAATCCGTTGTTGGAAGCGAGCCTGAGTACGGCGTGATAGTCCTTGTAGACGTCCCACATCCAAGCGGTTTCTACATCTTCGAGAAAGAATTTTCGAATCTTGCGCGACGACGCACGAAAGTCAGCAAGCAACTTGGCCGAGAGCTTCGGACCGATCGCCGCACCGTCTGAACTGTTCGACACGTTCACGAGTTCGAGGAACGGCTGACCATTGAAGCGACGGTGGATTTTGCAGACTTCCTCGATGCCGACTCCGTACTGGGCCACAAATAACGTTTGAAGCCATTGGGAGTATTCGGAGTAGCGAAGGGAAAACTCCCTGCAACTCCCTCCAAGATCCGGGACATAGCAGCCGTTGCGGAGCCCATCCCGACCGAACGGAAAGTCCGTTGCTCGGTCATGTTCGCAGCAATCGTCGGGATCTTCTTTGCTGTTCCCATCGCAGGTGATGCGTTTGGCTTTGCTGATCCCGCGAATTGTCAGGCCCATGATCGCCCTCCGGAGCGCTACTCGCCGTAGCAGTGGCCGTTCATCAATTCGGCGAACTTGGACCAAGGGATCCGAGAGCCTCTTTGTCGCTTGCCGCCGTACCACATGATCGAACCCCGGCCGAGGATGATATGGCCGATCTTCTCCCCATCGGCATGGACCTCGAACCGGACAGAGGAGCCGGCCTTGGTCAGTTCAGGAACTTGGATCGTGCAGCTCACACGATGCTTTCGTCCGGTCGCTGCCTTGGCCATTATCCCCTCCTCAGCGGAACTTCGCCTCAGTGGCCGATGAAGCTGCCTCAAGACAAACCCAATCCCACACTCAAGCACTGGTCTAACTCCACCAGCAGTCCCGGCGACAGACTGCCCAGCACGGCGGCAACGGTATCGACGTAGACGGTATCGAGCACCAAGCTGGAAACGACTGAATCGACAAGGAGGCCGGTCGCTTGGCCGTCGAGCGTGGTCAGGTCTATGAACAGGCAGGCCGGATCGCCCCTCATTGTTAGGTTTTTCGTGACCTCCGCCACCACGACCGTCCGGAGTGCGCCGGCGTAGGCGTCTGATTGAACAACAACGGCCGGTCGCTTCTTGCCGCGCTGGCCGGACGGATGGGGGAAGCGGACGAGGACTACATCACCACGCTTCATGGCTTCTCCGGCAGGTCGTCGTACTCGTCCCAATCCTCGCGCTTGACTCGCTCCCAAGCGAGTGCCTGGAGTTCCTCGCGGGTCCATGGACTATCGTCGTACTCCGCTCCGGTCAAACGGGCGTATTCGTCCGTGCGAAGCAGCACGAAGGTTTCGCGGGTGCGAGGGTTCACGACGCGCGGCGGTGCGGGGTCGGGAAATTCGAGTGCCTCGGCCTGTTGTTCGGTCAGTTCGATCATGACGACTTCTTCCCCTCGAACAAATCCTCCGGGTGGTCGCCGGCGGCGTGTTTGTCCGGGTCGAACCAGGTCGGGTTGAAGTCGATCCGCACCTTGTGCTTCATCGCGAGGTTCGCCGTCAGCGCCAAGATCGCGTCGGCCATGGCGATCTCCCCGTGGCAGCGCGGCAGGATGTCCGCGTACTTCCACTTCTTCTTGCCGTCGGCGCCGACTTCGAATTCGTAGCTCACGGGCTGCTTCATCTCCTGCCACTTGCGGATGCAGTAGGCGAAGTGTTCCATCTCGGATCGGTAGCCGCGGATGTCCGAATCCCAAGCCGGGCCGCTCGGCCCTTTGGTGATGGCCGCGCCGCCCCCGCCTCCCCAGGTGCTGCTCGCT
>JANOSQ010000937.1:0-1700 GCA_031415915.1 Fimbriiglobus sp.
GCGCGTTTCCTAACTTGTCGTGGACTGCCTACCGGCTCCCTACTTTCCCCACGACGATAGTTCACGCTTCAAATTGCCGGCACGGCTCTCCATCGGGCCGTGCAATAGGTTTCCGCGCGGGGTCGAACGCCCTCATCGTCCGACTCCTCGCAGGCGCGTCGGGCTAACCCCGGAGACCATATCAGCGAATTCATTAGACAAGTCTCACTTTGCAGCGTATATATATTAGTGAACGCAATGATCCTGTCCGAAACCTTCCACGGTGCCAGTTCTCGTTTGACACCGAGCTTGCGAATCCCTATCATTCCTCCAGTGCGCACGGGATTCGGGCGATGTTGGGGATCGACCTCCAACACCGCTGGAACCCCCGAAGCGGCAACGACCACGCGACCCGCCCGATCCGATCCGGAATTTCGGCCCCGACCGGAACTTTTCGCCACCCCACCGGCGTCCGACTTGCGACAGACGATTGACCCCACCGCAAATCCGCGCCACACTGTTGGTTGAGGCCGGACGTTTTACCCAGAACCCGCGTTTGACCGAATTCCTTCCCACTGGAGTCCGACCGTGACCCCTTTCCGCTCTTGCAACGGTTCGCCGCTCGACCGCCGGATGTTCCTGCACGTCGGTTTCGTCGCCGGCCTCGGTCTGACCCTCGACCAATACCTGCGGATGCAATCGGCCCAAGCCGCCGAAGCGACGGTCGCTCCGAAAGGCCCGAAGGCGGAGTCGCTGATCCACATTTATCTGCCGGGCGGGGCGGCCCACCAAGAGAGCTGGGATCCGAAGCCGTTCGCCCCGGTCGAATATCGCGGCGACATGACCAGCATCGCCACCAAGCTCGAAGGCGTGCAATTCAACGAGTGCCTGAAGGAAACGGCCAAGATCGCGGACAAGATCACGGTCTGCCGGAGCATGACCCACGGCGAAGCCGCCCACGAGCGCGGCACGCACAACATGTTCACGGGCTATCGGCCCAGCCCGGCCCTCACGTTCCCGAGCATCGGCAGCGTGGTCAGCCACGAGCTCGGCGTGCGGAACAACCTCCCGCCGTACGTCGCCATCCCGACGATGCCCAACACCTACGCGGGCAGCGGCTACCTCAGCAGCGCCTACGCCCCGTTTAGCTTGGGTTCGGACCCGGCCAACGGCGGTTTCAAAGTCCAAGACCTCAGCCTCCCGGGCGGGGTGACCCCGGATCGCTTCACGAGCCGTCGGCAACTGCTCGACACCGTGAACGACCACTTCAAAGCCAAGGAAAAGTCGGACAACCTCGACGCCATGGACACGTTCTACCAACGCGCCTACGGCCTGATTTCGAGCGAAAAGGCCCGCGACGCCTTCGACATCAACAAGGAAGACGCCAAGCTCCGGGACGTCTACGGCCGCAACTCGGCCGGCCAGCGGATGCTCATGGCCCGGCGGCTCGTCGAAGCGGGCGTCCGCCTGGTCACGCTGACCTACGGCGGTTGGGATTTCCACAACGGCATCACCGCCAACACGCGCTCGCAACTGCCGGCGTTCGACCAAGCTTACGCGGCGCTCATCAACGACTTGAGCCAGCGCGGGATGCTCGACAAGACTCTCGTGATGATCTCGTCCGAATTCGGGCGCACGCCGAAGATCAATGGCACCGCGGGCCGGGATCACTGGCCCAAGGTGTTCAGCGTGGTGCTCGCCGGCGGCGGCATCAAGAAGGG
>JANOSQ010000938.1:0-3142 GCA_031415915.1 Fimbriiglobus sp.
GGCAACGCCGACGGCTTCATGATCAACAAGACCTACATCAAGTTCTGGCCGGCGGAGTACCACAGCCAGAGCGCCATCGACGCGGCCATCCAACTGCGAGCGGACTTGAAGGGGGATGTGTCCAAGGTGGTGAGCATCGACATCCACACCTTCGAAGCGAGCTACAACATCATCGGCAAGTACCCGGAAGCGTGGGCACCCCGCACCCGCGAGACGGCCGACCACAGCCTGCCGTACTGCACGGCCGCAGCACTTTACGACGGCGACGTAAACCTGGGGACCTTCGACGAAGCCCGTTTCACCGATCCGGCGCTCGTCGCCTTCACCGGCAAGGTGAAGGTTCACCACGATTCCACGCTCGACCACCGCTACCCCAACGGCATCCCCAACCGGATCACGGTGACGCTGGAAGACGGTACGAACCTGGCGAAGGAGGTCGAGTTCCCGCGCGGCCACGCCGGGAACCCGATGACCGACGCGGAGGTGGAAGCCAAGTTCCGCGGCACGGTGGAACCGAAGTACGGGAAGGCGAAAGCGGACGCGATCTTGGCACGATGCTGGGATCTGGAGAACCTGACGAGCGTAACGGAGTTGATCCGCATGTTCTCAATCTGAAAACAAGATATTCACCGCAGAGAAAGAAGAGAACGCGGAGAAAACCAAACAATCATTTCGCAGTTGCGTAGGTTGCTCGCCAGCCGATGATTCGTTTTCTCTCCGCGTTCTCTTCTTTCTCTGCGGTGAAAAATTCTTCGTCCTAAACATCCGCGACCGTGATCTCCAGCACCTTGAACCGGATGGTGCCGCGGGGCACGGCGATCTCCACGGAGTCGCCGACTTTGCTGCCGATGAGGCCTTGGCCGATGGGGCTGGTCGTCAGGATCCGGTTCGTGTCCGGGTCTTCTTGGCCGGGGCCGATGAGTTCGTAGGTCTCTTCTTCCTTGGCGTCGAGATCCATCACGCGGACCTTGCTCCCGAACACCACGATCCCCTTCGGCAGGTTCTCGGTGTCGAGGATGTACGAGCGCGAGAGCTGATCCTTCAGCTGGTTGATCTTGGCTTGGAGCAGCCCCTGATCTTCGCGCGCGGCGTGGTACTCGGCGTTCTCGCTGAGGTCGCCCATGTCACGGGCCGTGGCCACGCGGGTGGTGATGGCGATCATCTCGACGCCTTGGAGGTGGTCGAGTTCGGCGCGGCGCTTATCGTAGCCGGCGCGGGTCGTCGGGATGCGGTCGTCGGACATTCCGCACACTCCTCATCTAGCGTTCGACGCTGTCACGGAAAATCGGAGAGGCACAAAAACAGTTCGGCGGCCGCTTCCCAAGCGACCGCCGTGGCCTAGACTTCGACGGGTATTATACGTCATCCGGCTCGGATCGCAAAAGGATTCGGTTGAAAGGGCCCGTCGGCACCGGCCAACCCCGGCTCGACCAGCCGTCCTTCCGCACCGTCTGCGGCTCCTCGTTCTCGATCACTTTCTCGATGCAAAGCTCCTCGGCCGGGGTCAGTTTCTTCGTCGCCTGCATCGCGTTGGATCGCCGCAGGGCCACGTTGCCGTCGTCCACCATGGCGATCACGCAGTGCTCGTCCAAGTCGAGCAGTCGCAAGGCGATGACTTCGAGTCCGACGGTGTCGAAGGTTTCTCGAATCCGGACGAGGTCGTTGTTCGCCTTCCGGGCGACGGTGCCGAACCAACGCGTCGGCAATAGCAATCGCGGGGCGATCATTCCGCTCAATTGGTTGTTCGCCGATTTCTGTTCGGTGCCGGGTGTGACCCCCAATTTCTGGAGGATCGTCGGCACCAGTTCCTTGGCGCAAGCCCGGGCCGCCATCATCTGCCGGCCGCCGGGGGATTGGCCGTGTTTCATCACCAATTCCCGAGGCCGGCGCCGCTTGGGCCGGTCGCCGTATTCCGGTTCGTCCTCCTCTTCCTCTTCGAAGGTCACCGTGTACCGGAAGGCGTCTTGGACGAGTTGCAACGCGTCCACCGGTGGCTGGTCGATGTGGAATCGCTGCAGGAGTTCCCACGCGCAGCGGTCGATGGTATCGTACAATTCTTCGGTGTTGAAGTCGGACATCGGCGGCTCGCGGAGGCACCCGGCATGACCACGATCACGATCCAAGAGGCCCAAGCCACATTGTCGGACTTGATCCACCGCTTGGCAGCGGGTGACGAAGTCACCATCACGGAGAATAATCGCCCGGTAGCGAAGTTGGTCCACACCCCACCGGGTCGTGTTCCGCAGTTCGGAACTTTAGCCGGGACGGTGTTGTCGATGGAGCACTTCGACGATCCCTTGGAAGATTTTGTCGGAAGGCCGCGCGATGATTCCCGTTAGCCGGACGCGCTAGCGACGGCGGCGATTGGGGACACGGACCGACGATCGTCTCGGCAGCGACCGGATCGTCGCCGTCGCTAGCGCGTCCGGCTAACGGGAACCGGTCGGACTCCGGCGACGGTGTCCAACGAATCTGGAACTGACACCCGCTTCCACTAGCATAAGCTTTCGACTGCCCACCCCGAGTATCCCGATGCCTGCGCCCGCGAAAGAACCGCTGATCCCACCGATGACGCTCGCCCTCGGATTGCTCATGGGGCTCGGCAGCGCCGTGCTCCCGCTGGTGCCCGAACCGTACCGCATGTTCAACTTCGCCGCGTTCGGGGCGGTGGGATTGTTCGTCGCCGGGCGGATGGGATTCATCCCCGGCTTGGTTCTCGCCCTCGGCTCGAAGTTGCTCTCGGACGTTTTGAACTACGCCGCCCACGGCTACCAAGACGACTACCTGCCGATGGCGTCGGTCATCACCGGGCTGGCGATCTACCCCGCGGTCGGTTACCTGCTCGTGCGCCGAACCCAGAACCCACTCCGGATCGTCGGCGGGGCGGTCGCGGCCAGCGCGGCCTTCTTCCTCGTCACCAACTTCGCCTCGTGGCTCGACCAATCCCTGCCGTACCCCTACACGGTCGCGGGTTTGCTGGAGTGCTACAAGCAGGGGCTGCCCTTCTACCGCGGCACCTTCCTCGGCGATCTCGTTTGCACCGGCGGCCTGTTCGCCGCGCACGCGGTGCTGGCCCGTTACTATTTCCCGGCCGAGGGCACCGCCCCGATCCGCGTGGAGGACGACCGATGAAATTCGCCGC
>JANOSQ010000939.1:0-7872 GCA_031415915.1 Fimbriiglobus sp.
GTGTTCGCATCGTACTCGCGAAATCCCTTCACACCCGGTTCCCATTCGGGGAACCGCAATTCCAAAGCAGCCCAAGCTTCGTCACCCGGCAACTCGTTGGGCAATCGTCCTTTGTCAATGTCCGCGCGAAGCAAAGAGTAATCCGGCACGGAGGGGAATTGCCGGACAATCGCGATAGCCTTCATCGCGGTGTTCGTCTCCGGCGGTGGCACCTTGGAGTTGTGCTCGGCGACGATGTCCACGAAGCGCCAGCCGGGGTCATCGGCATCGAGTCGGGCCGTGTGAACGGCCAGTTGTTTCTCACCTTCGTCGCGGGTCAGTTTCCAATCGATGGCGAAGACGAGGGTGGCAATGGCGAAGTGCAACCCGAAGATGAGCGCGAAGCGCTTGACCCAGATCCACCGCCGCTGCCGACGGTGTATGCGGATTTGCCGGGGCAGGGTATTCGTATCCGGATCGATCACGTTCGCTCTCCGCGAATCAAGCCGAGACGTTCGTAATATCCGCTTTGCGGTTCACGCGCTTGAGCAGCCCCGCGAGCACCCGGCCGGGGCCGATCTCGTAGAACTTGTCCACGCCCGACGCCATCAGCCCGCGGATCGTCGCTTCCCAGAGCACCGGGGAGAGCACCTGCTTCACCAACAGCGCCCGGATCTCAGCGGGATCGGTGTGCGGCTTCCCATCGACGTTGGACCAAACGGGGATGCGCGCGGTTGTAATCGTCACCTTCGCCAATGCTTCCGCGAGTCGGTCGTCGGCCGGTTTCATCAAGTTCGTGTGGAACGCCCCGGCGACGGCGAGGCGGGCCGTGCGGAGGCCGCCCTTCGCCAAACAAATTTGCTCGAAGGCATCGAGCGCGGCATTTATGCCAGAGACGACCGTGTTGCCGGGGCAGAGGAGGTTGGCGATTTCGAGCGTCCCCGCGGGCCGCGCTTCGGCGACGAGCACTTGCACCTCGGACGGTTCCAACCCGAGCACCGCGATCATGCCGCTGGGGGTGGCGAGTGCGGCCGCCTGCATCGCTTCGCCGCGGGCCTTCACCACCTGCAGTGCATCGCGGAACGAGATGGCCCCGGCGAAGACGAGGGCGGTGTATTCGCCCAAGCTCAGACCCGCCGTCGCCGTCACACCTTCGACAACTTCGGGGGAAGTCGCTTTGAGCGATTCCAGCGCCGCCAAGCTGGCCACGAAGATCGCGGGCTGGCTCGCATCGGTTTCGTTCAACCGCTCGGCCGGGCCGTTGGCGCACAACTCGAGCAGATCGTACCCCAGGATTTCGGCGGCTTCGTCGAAGAGCGCTTTGGCCGCGGGCAGGGTCGATGCGAGGTCGCGGGCCATGCCGACGACTTGGGCGCCTTGGCCGGGGAAGAGGAAAGCTGTCATGTCGGATCCCGGATTAGAACGGACTTCGCATTATCGTAGCGGCTGGGCGTTCACCCGACCTCGGAGGGATCGCAGAGAATATTGACGGTCCGTTTGCGATTACCAGCGGCTCCCTCTTTGGTCCCGAAGGGACGACCGAAGGTAGCCACGGGTTCAACCCCTGGATCGCCGACAAAGTTGAGAGCGGCCCCAGCGGGCCAACGGGGCGAAGAGCAGAGCCTCGAGCCGCTTATGCGTTCGCTCCAAATTTCGGGTTTGAAAAATCCAGTATCGCACGGCTTGCGGCGGTGTTCCAGCGATTCCCAACATGGGAATTGTAGGCGTATGGACCGCCATCGGCGCCGGGGAGCGCACGATGTGCCGACACTCGCGGAAACTTCATAAGGATTCTCGCCGGCTCGCCTTGTCCGGGCGGATGCGATGCCTAAAAGTGTAGTTGTGACAGAGTTGGTCGAGCGAGTCTTTTTCAAGCCCGACACTTTGCCGGCAATCGATTCTGCCATCGATTCATGCGGAACTATATAGTTTCCCACACGAGGGTCATATCCTCGGGTGATGTTCGGCTCCCACTGGGTTTGACCGACCGATGCCGATCTTGGCCGCCCAACCGGAACTCTTCCCCGACGGGCTGTTGGAGCAGGCCCCAGACGCGGAACGACCTTGGCGGGTGGCCCACACCCGACCGCGGCAGGAGAAGGCGCTGGCACGGGAATTGTTGTCGGCGGGGGTGCCTTATTACCTCCCCTGCGACCGCCGGCGCGTCCGGCTCGGCAACCGGGTGGTGACGTCCCGCGTGCCGATGTTCAGCGGCTATCTCTTCGTGCAGGCAGGGGATAGCGAACGGTGGCGCATCGCGGCCTCGAAGCGAGTCGCCTGCTTCATCAGCGTCCGCGACGAAGAGCGATTCATCCGGGATCTCCGCGGCGTTTGGCGCCTCTTGGACTTGGGCGAACCGGTGACGGCCGAGGACGGCTTGACGCGGGGATCGCCGGTGACCGTGCGCACGGGGCCGCTCGCCGGGATGAGCGGGATCGTGGAACAAGCGGTAGGCGGGTTCAAGTTCGTGGTGATGGTCGATTTCATCGGCCGGGGCATCTCGGTGACGTTGGACGGCGACATGCTCGGTTCCGTTCGCCCGCGGAACGAATGATCGGGAGGGATGAGCGATGGATGCGTTCGTGTGGGTCGGGGCAATCGCGATCGGCTTGGGCTTGGCCCTCACGTGGGCGGCGCGCGCGATCGCTTGGCGCACGGGGTTGGTCGATCGGCCGGACGGCCGGCGGAAAATCCAGACGCAACCGGTGGCCGTGGTCGGCGGGTTGGCCCTGCTGGCGTCCACGTCGATCACGATCCTCGTCGCCTGCCTCATTTCCGATCGCGTTCTCGAAGCGGTCGCGAGCGATTTCCGCGCGCCGCTCGCCTTGGTCGTGGCCGGCATCATCATCGCGGGCGTCGGCTTGGCGGACGACATCTTCAACCTCCGCGCCCGCTACAAACTCGTCGGCCAATTGCTGGCCATCTCGGTGCTCGTCTTCGGCGGCGACTACCGCATCGCCGACGTGTCCCTCTTCGGCGGCGCCGCCCACCTCGGCTGGCTCTCGATCCCGATCACCTTCCTATGGTTCCTCGCGGCGGTCAACGCCCTCAACCTGCTCGACGGCATGGACGGGATGCTCGCCTCGGTCGGCGTGATGATCTGCGCCAGCCTCGCCGTCATGTCCTTCGAGCACAACCACCCGCTCGAAGGCTTCGTCGCCCTCGCCTTCGCCGGCGGCTTGATCGGCTTCCTCCGCTTCAACTTCCCCCCGGCCACGGTCTACCTCGGCGACAGCGGCAGTATGCTCGTCGGCCTGACCATCGCGGCGCTGGCCACCCACGCCTCCCTCAAGGGGCCGACACTCGCCGTGGCTTCGCCGCTAACCCTGTTGATCCTTCCTTTCACGGATACCGCCGCCGCCATCGTGCGCCGGAAGCTCACCGGCCGCGGCATCGCCATCGGCGACCGCGGGCACTTGCACCACGTCTTGCAGAAGCGCGGCCTCACGCGCATCCGCACTCTTATCCTCGTGGCCGCCCTCAGCAGTATCGCTTCTATCGGCGCGCTCACCAGCACCGTGCTGCACAACGACCTCGCGGCCTTCGCGGCGGCGTTCTGTATCGGGGCGATCCTGCTTTCGGGCGGGCTTTTCGGCGCCGCCGAGATGCGGCTCATCCGCGAGCGCGGCCGGGGGATGCTGAAATCGCTCCGCGGCCAAGCCGCCCCCGTCGAAATGGAAGTCCGTTTGCAAGGGAGCGCCGACTGGGCCGAACTCTGGCACCAGATCACGGGGCAAGCCGAAGTGCTGAACTTGGCCAGCGTCTGCCTCGACGTCAACGCCCCGGTCTGGCACGAGGGCTACCACCGCCGCTGGGCCCGCAAAGGCGCCGATGGCGACCAACTCTCGGTCTGGCGCGTCGAACTGCCGCTGCTCGGGCACGGCCAAGTCATCGGCCGGCTGAGCGTGAGCGGCTCCCGCGATCAAGAGTGCATTGCCGAGAAACTCGTGGCTTTCTCGCGCATCGTCGAGCGGGCCGAGGCGCTCGCGTCGGAAATCTCCCGACCCGCGGCCATGGCCTCCAAATCGGGCGAATACTCCCCCGTACTCGCCATCGACCGCACGCAGCTTTCGGCCTCGGCTTGAGCGAACCCCCTCCGCGACCGATACTATCTCAGTGTTCCCCGCCGAGGATCGCCCCGTGGCCGCGCCGTCCGAATCGCCCGAGAGTCCCCCCGTCAAAGCGCCGTCGCTGCTGCTCGCCGCGCTCCGGCGCTGGCCGCTGCTGGTGCTCGGCGCCGGCGTGGGGTTGCTCGTCGGCTTCTTCGTCTTTACGGCGCAGACCCCGCAATACCAGTCCTCCGCCAAGGTGCTCGTCATCAAGCAACGGGTGGAGCAACTTTCGGGATCCGATTCCCGCGCGGCCTACGTCGACGATTACGTCGCCACGCAGATCCCCCTGATCAAGTCCGACTTGATCCTCACGGCCGCGGCGAAACGGCCCGAACTCAGCCAGCTCTCGGCGCCGCTGCCCGAGAACCCGAACGCCGCCGCGGGCGTGTTGCTCGGCGGACTCACCATCGCCCGCGATAAAGAAGCCACCAGCGGCGCCCAAGGGGGCAGCAACATCCTGCTGATGTCGTATCGGAGCAACAACCCGCGCGATTCGTACCTGCTCTTGCAGGCGATCATCGACGCTTATAAGCGCGAACTCTCGGACGTGTACGCCGGGCAAACGCGCAAGCAGGTCAAAGCGCTGGAAGCCCGCATCGAGGGCCACCGGGAGTCCGTCAACAAGGAAGCCGAGAACCACACGATTCTCACCCAGGATCTGCTCAAGATCACCGGCGAGGATCTCTCCGTAATCCGGGCGCGCGTCTCCGCCGCCCGCGAGCGGGAGTTCGCCCTCGAGATGGAACTCAAGGAGACCGACGACCAACTCAAGTTGATCAAGTCGACCGGGAAGAACCGTCGGGATCGCCTCGCGGTGCTCACCCTCCTGGGCGTCGCCAAGCGCGTCGGCTCCGAGGTCGGTTCGGTCGGCACCGTCTCCTCGCCGGAAACCAAAATCCTCGCGATGCAAGCCGAGCGCGAAGAAATGACCGGGCGCCTCGGCAAGGATCACCCTCAGATCAAAGCGCTCGACGCCCAAATCGCCTATTTCAAAAAACTTGTCGAAGAGCAAAACCCCGACGACCCCCTCGGCACCCTCGACGAACTCGCCCAACTCGAACGGCAGCTCGAACGCCGCGCCGACACCGCCCGCTCATTGAAGCAGTTGGTGAAAGCGCGCTACGACGCGGACGAAACGAAGCTCAAAGACGGCGGCACGCTCGCGGTGAAGATCGAACTGGCCAAGAGCAAGATCGCCGACGAGACCCGGCGCATGAGCGAGCGCCAACTGGAACTCAACGCCCTCAAACCGTCCGAGAACGCCGGCGGCTACGAAGCCTCCGTCATCACACCCCCCTACGAAGGGGGCAAAGTCGGCGCCGGGCTCATCAGCTGGCTGATCGCCGGCGGCATCCTCGGCGGCCTGCTCGGCATGGGGTTGTCCGTGCTCGCGGAACTCACCGACAAGAGCTTCCGCTCCGCCGCGGAAATCCGCCAGCGCCTCGGCGCCCCGGTCTTCGGGCACCTGCCCCCGATCGACACCAAACTCAAGCGGGACGCCGACGTCTCCGCCGATTACGACCCCACGCTCGTGGTGGCGCTGCGGCCGAAATCGATGGACGCCGAGGCCTACCGCGGCGTCCGCGCCCAACTCTTGGTCTCGACGAACAACTTGGGCCACCAGGTGATTCAAATCACCAGCCCCAACCCCGGCGACGGAAAATCGACCCTCGCCGCGAACCTCGCCATCTCCATCGCGCAGGCCGGAAAAAAGGTGGTTTTGCTCGATTGCGACTTCCGCAAACCGCGCGTCCACAAACTCTTCAACATCCCCAATCCGGAACTCGGCCTCGCCTCCGTGACCGACGGCCAAGCCGACCTCGCCACCGCCATCCGGCACAGCGATATCGATCGTCTCGACCTGCTGCCGTGCGGAACGCGACCGTCGAACCCCGCCGAATTGCTGTCGAGTTTGAAGTTCCAAGAAGTGCTGGCGGAACTCCGGAGCCGCTACGACTACGTCATCGTGGATACCCCGCCGCTGCTCGCGGTCAGCGACCCGCGCGTCGTCGCCCAGCGCGTCGACGGCGTCCTCATGGTCTTCAAGATCACCAAGAAGGCCCGCCCGCAAGCCGAGCGCGCCCGCGAGCAACTCGCCGACATGGGCGCCAACTTGTTGGGCATCGTCGTCAACGGCGCCGGCGGCCTCCGCGACCAAGCCGGTTACAACTACCAGTACGCCTACGACTACCAGTACGGCCAAAGCTACACGGACGACACTGCGCTCGATGACGCCAAGTGATCTCGGGTATCGGGTTCCGGCGTTCGGGTTTCGATAAACAAATCTTTCGATACCCGAACCCCCGAACCCGATACCCGACAAATGCTCCCCCTCGCCGATACCCACGTCCATTTGCTCGCCGGGCTCGACGACGGCCCCAGAACCGACGACGAAGCCCAGGCCATGTGCCGGATGCTCGTCGCGGAAGGGGCGCGCTCCGCCGCCGCGACGGCGCACCTGCACCCCGAATTCCCGGAGAACACCCCCGAGCGCATCGTCGCCGCCACGGTGAAACTCGCCGAGCAACTCCGCGAACGGGCAATCCCGCTCTCGGTCGTCCCCACGGCCGAGATCATCCTGACCGACGACCTCGCCGAGCGCTGGCAAGCGGGTTCGATTCTGTCCATCGGGAACTTCCGCAAGCACTTGCTCGTCGAGATGCCCCACGGCGTCTTCCTCGATTACCGCCCCGCCGCGGCGGCGCTGAAGCCCCTCGGCATCCGCATCGTCGTGGCGCACGCCGAGCGCTACGAGCCACTGCTGCACGACGCGGCCTTGGCTGTGCAATGGATTGCCGCCGGTTGCCTGATGCAAGTGACTGCCGAGGCCCTCGCCGACCCGCCGGGGCACGACGAACCGGCGCTGAAGCTCTGGGCGCGACGGGGCATGATCCACCTGCTCGGTTCGGACGGCCACCGCATCGACCGCCGCAAACCGGAACTGCGCGCCGGCTACGCCCGCCTGAAAAAGTGGATGGGCGCCCCCGCCGCCGAACGCGTCGCCGGCATCTGGGGCACCGCGGTTCTGCAAGGATTGCCGGTGAACCCCCCGGCGCCCAAACCCCCGACCTCGAGTTGGTTCGGCAGGTTATTCGGGGGGTGAAGCAACCGCATGGATTTCGGCGACCGGTTATTGGAGTGCCTATACTGTAGGAACGTCCATCGCACCGCGAGTTTTCCCCATGGCCGCGTTTCAGCTCGTCTCCGAATACCAACCGGCGGGCGATCAGCCCAAGGCCATCGCCGAATTGTCGAAGGGTTTCGACGACGGCAAGAAGCTCCAAGTCCTGCTCGGCGCCACCGGGACCGGGAAGACCTTCACCGCCAGCAACATCATCCAAACGATCGGCAAGCCGACGCTGGTGCTGGCCCACAACAAGACGCTCGCGGCCCAGCTTTACAAGGAGTTCAAGAACTTCTTCCCGCACAACGCGGTGAACTTCTTCGTCAGCTATTACGACTACTACCAGCCCGAGGCGTACATCCCGCAGCGGGACATCTACATCGAAAAAGACTCGAGCATCAACGAAAACATCGACCGACTGCGGCTCGCGGCGACGGCGGCGCTCGTCAGCCGGGAAGATGTCATCATCGTCGCCTCGGTGAGCTGCATCTACGGCCTCGGCTCGCCGGCCGAGTACAAGCGGATGGTCGTCTACCTGCCCAAGGGGGAGATCATCAACCGCGATGAACTGCTGCTGAAGTTGATCGACATCCAATACCAGCGCAACGACATCGAATTCCAACGCGGCAAGTTCCGCGTCCGCGGCGACACCATCGA
>JANOSQ010000940.1:0-4329 GCA_031415915.1 Fimbriiglobus sp.
ATCATTTTGACGGGGCTTCCCTACAACAACCCCCCATGCTCATCCTCGACAACCCGACGCTCCGACCCGTCGCCCTTGGCCTCACGGCCATCGGGGTGCTCGCGGGGTTGGTCGGCACGTTCGCCGTCGTCCGCCGGCAGAGCTTGCAGGGGGATGCCATCTCACACGCGGCGCTGCCGGGGGTAGCGCTGGCTTTCATGTTCGGCGGGCGGGCGCCGCTGATGATCATTCTCGGCGCCGCCGCGACGGGTTGGCTCGCGATGTCGCTCGTCAAGGCGATCACCGGCCGCAGTCGCATCCCGTTCGACACGGCGCTGGCCGGGGCGCTCGCCGTCTTCTTCGGCTTCGGCCTCGTGCTCATGACCTACCTGCGAAAGTTGAACGAAACCCTGAGCACGCGGCCGCCGGAGAACTTGCTCGAAGAATGGTTGCAGCCGGCCTCCCGCGATGCCACCAAGCACGGCTTGGAAAAATACCTCTTCGGCCAAGCGGCGTTCTTGGAAGACGCGGACGTCACCACCATCGTCGGACTCGGTTCGGTGATCCTGCTGCTGCTGGCCTTGTTCTGGAAGCAGTTGAAGCTGGCCAGCTTCGACCGCGACTTCGCCGCCAGCCTCGGCTTCTCGATGACCTTCCTCGATTACCTCATGACCACGCTCATCGTCTACACGGTCGTCCTCGGCCTGCAATTCGTCGGCGTCGTGCTCATGAGCGCCCTGTTGGTCGCACCGGTCGTCGCCGCGCGGCAGTGGGTCGATCGGCTCGGGCCGCTTTGCTTGCTGGCCGGGGTGTTCGGCGGAATCGCCGGCTTCGGCGGGGCCGTGCTCGGGCACCAGCGCAGCGGTCTGCCCGCGGGGCCGGTCGTGGTCCTCGCGGTGACGGTGCTCGTGGTGCTCTCGATCCTCTTCGCCCCGCAACGCGGGATGGTCTGGGGTCTATTGCGAAAGCGGGCGACCGCATGAACACCGAACTCAGCTTCCCCCTGCAAGTGATCCTCGTGCTGGCCAGCGTCGGCGCCGCTTGCGCCGTGCCGGGCGTGTTCCTCGTGCTGCGCCGGGTCGCGCTGGTCGCCGATGCCATTAGCCACGTCTTGCTCTTCGGGATCGTGCTCGCCTACTTCGTCACCAAGGATCTCGCATCGCCGTGGCTCTTCTTCGGGGCGACGGCCAGCGGCGTGCTGACCGTGGCACTCGTCGAATTGCTCCGCCGCAGCGGGCGAGTCGCGGAAGATGCCGCCATCGGTTTGGTTTTCCCGGCGCTGTTTGCCATTGGAACCTTGCTGGCATCGCTGTATCTGCGGAGTACGCACCTCGATGTCGACAGCGTGTTGCTGGGGTTCGCCGAGCTATCGCCTTTCGACAAATCGGAGTGGTTCGAGTTCCTCCCGCGCTCGGTCGTGGTTCTCACCGCGATCTTCCTGCTCGAACTCGCCCTCGTGATTCTCTTCTTCAAGGAGTTGAAGCTGGCGACGTTCGATGCGGCGCTCGCCACGACTTTCGGCTTCACCCCGATCCTGCTGCATTACGGCCTCATGACGATGACCTCGCTGACGGCGGTCGCCGCGTTCGACGCCGTCGGGCCGGTGGTGGTCGTGGCGCTGCTCGTCGTCCCCGCGGCCACGGCGTATCTGCTCACCGATCACCTGAGCATCATGGTCGTCCTGAGTGTCTTCTTCGGGGTGCTCGGCGCGGTGCTCGGCACCTTGCTGGCGCTCGCACTCAACACGAATATCGCGGGGACGGTCGCCACCGTGCATGGGTTGCAATTCGGCGCCGTCTTCGTGATCGCGCCGGAACACGGGTTGATCGTGCAAGCGTGGCGGGGTTGGCGGAACCGGCGCGAATTCCCCCTGCGGCTGCTGGCGATCCACCTGCTCCAACACGAGGGGACGCCGGCGGAACAAGAAGAATCGAGGTTGGCGGGGTTGCACCGGCACTTGCACTGGCTACCCGGCGATGTGCTCAGCGTCGTGCACCGGGCGGAGCGCCACGGTTTGGTGGAGGTGCGCGGCGAACAAGTGGCGGTGACGCCGGCGGGTCGGGATTTGGCGCGGCAATCGCTCGGCGTGTGAAGTTTTCTACTCGGAGTGGCGCTTTGCACATTCCGGCGCTTGTGATAAGGTAATGCTGATTTATTCGCGGCCCGATGCATCCTTCGACCGGAATCGTCCGACATGGCCCAGCCGACCGATGCGAGCGAAGTCGCCGACCTCACCGTGCGGATGAAGTTGGTCGACGAGCACACCGCGCGCGAACTCCTCTTCGAGCTCGAAGACCGCAAAGCGCCCGCCGTCGATTTCGTCCGGCTGATGGAACGCAAGAGCCTGCTCACGCCCTTGCAATCGTCGAAGATTCTGAAGGGCGATACCGACGGCTACTTCCTCGGCGGCTACCGGCTGCTCTACAAGATCGCGTCGGGCAGCTTCGGCCGGGTCTACCGCGGCGACGACCCTCGCACCGGGCAGATCGTGGCGGTGAAGGTGCTGCGGCGCCGCTGGACGGAAGACCCCAAGCGGGTCGAGTCCTTCGAGCGCGAAGGCCGCATCGGCATGACGCTCGAACACCCCAACATCGTGCGCCTGCTCGCCGTCAACAAGGACGCCGCGACCGGGCAGCACTTCATCGTCATGGAGTTCGTCGAAGGGGACAACCTCAAGAACATCCTGAACATCCGCAAGAAGCTCGAAGTGGACGAAGCCCTGCACATCATGGAGGAGTGCGGCGACGGGCTCGCCTACGCCTGGAGCCGCGGGCTGACCCACCGCGACATCAAGGCGTCCAACATCCTGATGGGCACTGACAAGGTCGCCAAGCTCGTCGATTTCGGACTCGCGGAAATCCACTCCGGGGCCCAGCTCATCATGACGGGCGTGAAGAACACCGAAGAGGAACAGGCCGACCGCACCGTCGATTACGCGGGGTTGGAGCGGACGACGAGCGTGAAATCGGGGGACATCCGCAGCGACATTTACTTCCTCGGGCACGTGCTGTTCGAGCTGATGACCGGCGTGCCGCTGATGCCGTTGACGAAGGACAAGCACGTGCGGATGTCCCGCCGGCGCTTCGAAGACGTCGAGATGACGCTCGGCCGCATGGCCCAGGATTACAACATCCCGCAAGCGGCGGTGAAGGTCATCGCCAAGGCGGTCGCCCTCGATCCGCCCCAGCGTTACCAGACCCCGGCCAACTTCGTCGAAGCCATCCGGACGGCCCGCGCGGAACTCGCCGGCGGCACGGAGCAGGCCAAGCAAGCCCGCCGCGCCAGCGGGATTCTGACGGTGTACGTCGTGGAATCGAACGCCAAGCTCCAAGACGCCTTCCGCGATCGCTTCAAAAAGATGGGCTTCCGCGTGCTGATGTCGATGGATGCGACGCAGGCCATCAAACGCTACCAAACCCAGCCGTACCACGCGCTGGTGATCGACGCCGGCACCGCGGGCAACGACGGCGTCGACGCCTACCGGCGCGTGCTCAACGAGGCGTCGATGATGAACCTCGACATCGCCGGCGTGCTGATCGTCAACGAAGATCAGAAGGCTTGGGGCGCCGGCGTGCAGAGCCTGCCCGGCGGGGCGGTGCTCGTCCGCCCGGTGACGATGAAGCAACTCGCCGATACCCTCGCCTACCGCATCCCGGAATTGACGGTGGAGTGAGCGGCCGCATCCATCCCGCGCAACCCCTCGACGAGATCGCACGCTACATTCAACGGATCGTTCTCGGCCATTTTTCGCTTCCACTCGGCGCACGCGCCCGGCACGGTGACATCGTCGAACAGCTCGCGCAGCGCCGCCGTCAGCGTCGCATCGGTGAACTGCGCCGCGGGCACGGTGCGGGCCACGCCGAGTTTGCGCAGCCGCGCGGCGTTGTCGGGTTGATCGAACGACATCGGCATGATGATCTGCGGAACGCCGGCGGCGAGGGCTTGGGCAGTCGTGCCGATGCCGCCGTGGTGGACGACCGCCGCGGCCCTCGGGAAGACGGCGCTGAACGGGGCGTAATCGACGTGCAGGATCGTCGCCGGAAGCCCCGGTGGGATTTGCTCCGTCTTCTTCGCCAGCAGCAACCCGCGGTTGCCGAGTGCCGCGCAGGCCCCGACGGCCGCGTCGAAATACTTCCGACCCATCCGCATCGCGGAGCCGAAGCTGAAGACGATGGGTGCAGCGCCCGCGTTCAAGAACTGTTCCACCTCCGCCGGCAGCGGCGTTCCGTCGGCTTGGTCGTAGCGGATGAAGCCCGGCGTCCGGACGTGCTTCGGCCAATCCGGTGGGTGGCCGAACCATTCCGGGAACAGGCCGAGCACGAGCTGCGGGGAATGGATCCACTTCCCGAG
>JANOSQ010000941.1:0-19878 GCA_031415915.1 Fimbriiglobus sp.
CCCACGTCTCCGCGGCGGAACCACCATGCAGTTGCGGAAGTACCTCGCCCCGAACGTCATCGAGCTGAACGTCGCGGCCGGCAAACCGCTCGGCGTGAACATCTACCTGATCGACGGCGGTACCGAGTTCGCCCTGCTCGACATCGGCCAGACCGAGACGCTCAACGAAGTCATCGACCTCATCCGCGCGATGGACTTCCCGCTGTCCAAATGCAAGATGCTGCTCGCCACGCACGCCGACGCCGATCACGTCCAAGCCTTGGCCGCGGCCCGCGACCGCTTGAAAACGAAGACGGCCGCGCACGCCCGTGCCGCCGTCGCCCTCGAAGCCGGCGACGAGATTGAAACCTTCGCGAAGATCTCGGCGCAGAACTTCAGTATCCCGATGCCGCCGTGCAAGATCGACGTGAAGCTGAAAGAAGGGGACGTCGTCAAGATCGGCAAGTTGAGGCTCGAAGTCTGGCACACGCCGGGGCACACCCCCGGCCAACTCAGCTTCAAGCTCGGCAACCTGCTCTTCAGCGGCGACAATATCTACAAGGACGGCTGCGTCGGCGCCATCGACGCCCACCACGGCTCGAACATCCCCGATTTCATCGCGTCGCTCAAACGCATCCAAAGCGACGATTGCGAGTTTTTGCTGCCGAGCCACGGCCCCGCCTTCCGACACGATCGCGCGATCCTGCAGAGCGCCATCGACCGCCTGACCGGGTACCAGTACTTGGCCGACTTCGGCACCTGCGCCGTCCGCTGGCCGTTGCAAGAGGAATGGGAACGGGCGATTTTGAACGGGGAAGCCCCGGTGTTGGAGTGATGGCATTCCCATGAAAGAGCAATACCTCGAGCTGGCCGAACTCGCGGGCGGGTTCATCCACGAGATCAAGAACCACCTCAACACCCTGTCGTTGAATCTGCAATTGCTCGCGGAGGATTTCGAATTCCCCGAAACCCCGCGCGAACGGCGCGCCGGGGAACGCGTTGCCAAGCTGACCGACGAATGCCGGCGGCTCGTCGATTTGTCCAACGACTTCCTCCGGTATGCCCGCATCAACGATCTGCAAACCGTGCCGACGCATCTCGACGGGGTGCTGGGGCGAATGGTCGACTTCCTCGGGCCGACCGCGCGGGCTCAAAACATCGGGGTCGATTGGCACGTCGAACCCGATCTGCCGATGGTCGCGCTCGATGTGGAGTTGTTCGAGAAAGTGCTGCTGAACCTGATGCTCAACGCCGAGGACGCCATGCCCGACGGCGGCGCGGTGACGCTGCAAGCGCGGGCCGAGGGGAGCGAGGTGGTGCTCGATGTCATCGACACCGGCACCGGGATGGAACCGGAACTCGCGGCGAAAGTGTTCGAGCCGTTTTTGACGACCAAAGCGAACGGGAACGGGCTAGGCTTGGCGACCGCGAAGAAGATCGTGCTCGCCCACGGCGGGAGCATCGCGGTGCAGAGCGAGCCGGGGCGCGGGACGAAGTTCACGATCCGGTTGCCCGGCTCATCTTAGGGGGGCGGGCTACTCTCCCTTAACCAGTCGCCGGAATTCCGCATTTTCGCGGATCGCGGCGAATTCGGGATCACGGGCCACGAATTCGCGGCCGATCCCCGACTTGATGGCAATGGTGAGCAAGTCGACCGCGCGATCCAGATACGCTGGGTTGTGCTCCGATAGGCGGGCGTAGGTGGCCGCGACCTGGTACACGATCTGAGGGCTCGCATCTTGGGATAGCGCTTCCTTCGCCTCGGCTTCAGCCGAGTCCCATTTCTTGAAACGGGCGTAAAGCAACCCGCGGCCGGCTCGGGCGTGGGCGTTCTCGGGCGCCGCATCGACGGCGCGTTCCAGAATCGCTAAGCATCCTTCGAACTTCTCCTGCCTTTTCAGAACGTACGCTTTCATAAGTAGCGCATGGACCGATTTCGGTTCCAGCTCTAAGGCTTTCTCGAAGTCGGTCAGCGCCGCGGTGAGGTCGGTGGCGAGGCGGGCACGTCCCCGTTCGACCCAACCCGCCGAATCATGCGGTTCAGTCCCGAGCGCGGCGTCGAGATCCCGTTTGGCAGCGACCGCGTTGCCCGCTTTTGCATTCAACTCGGAACGGAGTACTATGAATTTGGTTTCGGACAGGCCGAGTTTCACCGCTTCTTCCAGATCCCTCAACCCATCGTTCGCGTGACCCTTCAACAGGTGCGCCTCGGCGCGATGCCAGTAGAGATCCGGGAATTCGGGGGCCAACTCCGCGGCCTTGTTCAGATCTTCGAGCGCGATATCGGCGTCGCCGAGTTGCAAGCCGACGAGGCCGCGGTTGTAGTACCCCCAGGCGACGTCGGGCCAGAGAGCGATGGCGGCCGTGTAGCTGCCGCGGGCATCGGCGAGTCGACCCAACGCAGCGTGGCAGGCCCCTTCGCCGATGTGCGCCCAGAAGAGCTTCGGATCGAGCCGGAGAGCCTTGCGGAAGTGGACGAGGGCTTTCACATGCCAGTTCTGGCTGAGGAGTTCGTTCCCTTGCAAAGTGTGTTCGGCCGCCGACCACCGGTCGGTTTCTCCACCGATTTTCTCGGCAATGGCTTCGGCCTCTTCGGTCCGGCCCGCCATTCTGAGCAACCTGGCCCGTTGCGCTCGGATCGCACCGTGGGATTGACCCGAGATCTCTCCGGCCAAAACGTTCCAGCCGATCGCTTCGTGCAGCGCGGCTTCCTTGTCGGGGCCTGTTCCTCCCCGCTGCGAAATTCCGCGCGCCATCTGCATACACAGATCGGCCAAGTCTTCGCGGAGTTTGGTTTGCTGCTCCGGCGGGAGCGCGGCGAATCCCGGCCGCTCTTCCCAATCCCGTTCGCCGACGCCGTATCGGTCGAGCGCGGCCTTGGTCTTCACCAAACCTTCGTCGAGTAATTTCGGTTCGCCCGCACCCGAGTTGACCAGGTATTGCGCCGATTTCGTGTCGGTTTCGAATTGGAGAAACGCCCGCTCGGCCTCGAGGCGGTGGATACGCTCTTGCCGCTCCGAATAGGCGTAGCCTCCCAAAGCGAGGATTGCCACGGCCCCCATGCCGAGCACCGCATTCGAAGTCAAAAGCGGGTGCCGGCGCCGCCAATTGCCGATCTGTTCGCGGATCGAGGGCTCCGGCGCAATCTTCAATGGCTGGTGAGCGAGGTAGCGGTCGAGGTCCTCGCCCAAATCGGCCGCCGACTGGTAGCGGCGCGTCGCTTCCGGTTGGAGGCAGGTGAGGATGATCGATTCGAGTGCCGGGGAAACTGCTCGATTCCAAATGCTGAGTCGTGGAGCACCCGCTTTCCGTTCTGCGATCAGTCTCGGGGCTTCTTCGGCGGGATCTTCAGTGGGCAGCCGGTACGGATACCGACCGGTCAGCAACTCGAACAGCACGATGCCCAGCGAGTAAATATCGCTGCGGGCATCGGCCCGAGATACGCCCGCGCCGAGTTCTTCGAGGTGCTCGGGGGCCATGTAGGGTACCGTGCCCGCGACGCCGGAAAAGGTGGATCGCTGTTTCAGGTCTTTGGAGATACCGAAGTCGAGCAGCATGGGCTGGCCGTAGTCGGTCAAGAGGATATTCGCCGGTTTGATGTCACGGTGTAGTAGACCGCGGTCGTGAGCGTGGGCCAGACCCTCGGCGAGACGGGCTCCCAGCCAAGCGATGGCCCGGCAGTAGCAATGGCCCGACAGCAGCTTCAGAATGGAATCCGTCTCCCCTTCGGGACGTGAAATGGCAACGAAAGCCGGTTCCGTTTCGGAAAGGTCCGAACCCGTGTTGGTCGGCTGCGACATGTTCTGGAGCGTTTCGACGAATTCACGCCCGGTGGCCGGAAGGCGATTGACCTCCCGATAGCGCTTCAGCAAATCGGCCATCGTCGTCGAACCGAAATAGGGCATGCAGACGCCCTGCAGCAGCCCGGCTCGGTGCATCGAATAAACCGGCACGATGTTGGTGTGTTGGAGCTGGGCCAATGCCCGCGATTCACCGACCAAGTCGGCCGACACTTTGAGGGCGATCATGCGCCCGGCCAACTCCGGCTGAGTAGCGAGGAACACACGCCCGAAGGCGCCCCGTCCGAGTTCCCGTACCAGTTTGAATCCGAAGATTTCCCCACCCGCTTTGGGGAGTTGCTGGAGTGCGGCCTTGAGCAGATCAGAAGGGTCGAAATGTTTCGGGCGATCTTGGGGGGTGGCTGGTGGCTCGGGCCACTCAGCCGCTTCGCTCGGTTCGGGATTCGTCCAGATTTTCTGAGTCGGCGTATCCAATGCCGGTTCGTCGCTTCGCTTCTCGAGATGAACCATTTGCATGGGAGTGACTCACGATGACCGGGCCGCTTGCCGGCAGCGGGGAGCAGGGCGTGCCGAATTCGTGATTGCAGACTAACACATCAATTTCGCATGAGCTGCGTTCGGGAATGACAGCCCTTCAAAAATGAACGTTCCCATTCTGAGCGCTCGGGTTGCGGATTCGGAGCCGGCCGAAAAGCTGGCGGTTGAATCCGAATAATCCCGGGCCGAACGAATCCCGAAGCTATCGCCTTTTTGCCCGAAGAATATTCGGATAAATACCTATAAACTCTGCGGTTTATTGGAAATTCCGAGTGTATATTCACGGGTATAGATGTGCGAAAACATCGGCGGCCAATGTCCCTTTCGGGACAATGCTCCCCGTTCGAGGGCGAGCTGGCCGGAGTCGAAAACCCTTTCCGTGAGGCAATGCTATGTCGAAGAGCCCGAGCAAGATCGTCCTGAATCTGACCGGCCTAGAGGATCGGACCAACCCGGCCGGGATCGGGGATCCGTACCTGCCCCCTCCGCCCCCGGCCCCTCCGGTCCTCGTCGTTCAAATCCCGGTCGTGCCGCCCCCCACGATGCCGAATAGCATCATCAATGCGAGTGTTTGAGCAGCCAAAAAACCGGTTCGCCCCCCCCGCTATGCGATCCCAGCCGGCGGGGTTTCACATGTTAATTCAGTTCGAATCGCCGGATAGATTGATTGCCCGTGGCAATTGCATTTCTCAAGACAAGGAATGTAACCAGTATCGCAAATCTCCGGACCACGGGTGCCCTTCGCCTTCGAATTCCAGCGTGTGCTCTGCTTCCGGGTAGCCGATGATCGCGATGCGGGGCGCGCGGATAAACTTCGCAAGGAGCTTCCGCGTGGCGGCGTTGTCCAAGATGCGATCCTTCCCCGCGAGCATGAGCAGCACGGGGCACGTCACCTTTCGATATTCACCCCGCAGGAAGCGGTCGAAGCGGTAACTGTTGAACAGGAACCGCGCGGTGGCGTCGCGCAAACCGAATCGATCCGCATCGATGAATCGGCGCCACACGGGCGATGCGGTGAATAGCTCGGGGTCATTCAGCGGAATCGGGAACCGCTTCGTCGGTCGCAGTTTGCCGGCGAGTGCGATGCGCAAGCGCGTGGCGAGCGGCGGGTGAATCGCCGGCTTCAACCCGGGGCAGAGCAGCGCGATCCCACTGACGATCGTGGGGTATTTCGCCGCCAGCGCCACCGCGAGTTTGCCGCCCCATGAGATGCCCGCGAGGAACAGTGGCAACCCCGCCTGTGTGCGGCGCAGTTCCAAAATGTACTCGGCGACATCGTCGATCAACCGGCGGAAGCCCGGGCAATCCCCGCGTTTCGCCGTGTTCCACCCCGAGCCGCGGCGATCCAAGAAGTGGACCTCGTAGCCTTGTTCCGCGAACGTTCGACAACTCCGTTCGTACCAACCGGCGTGACTGCGGATGCCGTGGAGCACGATGACACGGGCCAGCGGCGTTCCGCTCGGCCGGTAGCGGTGCGCGTAGAATCGGTAGCCGTCGGACGCGCGGAACAGGGAGACGTCAGCCGCCAATGAGCACCTCCCGGCGGACCGTGACGGCGTCGAGCCGGGCCGGGTCGAATGCCGCGCCGAGGCCGCTGCCGACGAGCGCCGGCGCCCACCCGCCGCGGCCGAAGGTGAGGTCGGTGGTCGTGAGCGGATCCCAAACGAGGTGTCGGTCGAAGGAACCTTCGAGGTTGCGGATGCCCTTCACGCTGGCGGCGAAGTGCCGTCCGGCGGCGCTGAGGATGCCCGTTTCCCCGACTTGGCAACCGAGTTGATAGCCGAGGTTGTGCTTCAGCGCGAACTGCGCCAGCCGAAGCGTGGGGATGAACCCGCCGCACTTGGACAATCGCAGGTTGAAGATGTCGCATGTGCCGGCGTCCGCGGCGCGCTGCGCATCGACCGACCCGCATAGGGATTCGTCGAGCATGATCGGCACGGTCGTCTGCCGACGCACCGCTGGAAGCGAATTCACCTCTTCGTGCGACACGGGCTGTTCGACGCTGGCGATGCCGAAGCGTTCGAGCGCCCGGATGCGTTCGAACACCTCCCCCGGCGTCCACGCTTCGTTGGCGTCGATGCGGATTTCCCGTTTCGAGCCGAGCACCCGGCGCAGCGTCTTCAGCCGTTTGGCGTCGTCGATACCGGGGATGCCGACCTTCACCTTGATCTGCCGGAAACCCTGGATGCGGTAATAGAGCGCGAGCAGCCGCGACTTCCATCCCTTCGCCGAGAGGATGACGCCGCTGTACTGCACCCGTTCGCGCGGTTCGTAAAGTTCCGGCGCCAGTGCCCGGGTCACGTTCATCAGCGGTTCGCCGAAGCTGCGCCCGTAGGCGTCCAGCAGGGCCAGTTCCACGGCGCACCGGGCCGCGTTCCCCCGGCATTCGCGGTCGTCGCCGGGGATCGGCTTCAGCTTGAAGTTCTCGGCCAGGGCCAGCGCCTCGGCGAAGTTCGCGCAGGGCGTCAGCCGGTTCGCCAAATCGCTCTCGCCCAACAGTGACATCGCACTGTCAATCGTTTCCCCCGTGACGTACTCGCGGGGCACGCCTTCGCCATAACCGACCTTGCCATCCGCGAGTTTGCAGACGACGACGAGGTTGTCGGTCTCGGTGCGGCTGTGCGAGGCATGCTTGACGGGCCGGCGCAAGCGGATGCGGACGTGCCGGGCTTCCAAAGAGACGATGGGCATGCGAAATCCGAAAACGGAAGAGGAACACGGATGACACGGATCGAAGTCAGGATGAAGAGGATCAAAACAGATCGATCTTTTTCAGATCCTCTTCAATCCTGTATTGATCCGTGTCATCCGTGTCCGTTTTTATGGGGCCGATGCCAACGCCCGGTACCCGTCTCGTAGGAACCAGATACCGAGGATCACCAGCAGCAGCGCGCTGGCGATGGGGAGGTAGCGGAACCACGTTTGCCCCGCGAAGCGGCGGCCGCCGGCGCGATTGGCGTACACCACCCCGACGCCAAGGAGCACGAGTACGAGCGCCAAGCCGGTGCTGAACGCGATGAGCAGAGGGATCGCGAAGCCGATGCGCCCTTGGGCCATGGCCACCAGGAACAGCAGCACGGCATCCCAACAGGGGATGATGCCGCCGCCCAAGCCCATGAGCACGACCCGCACCCAACCGACGCGGGCGGACGGCTTGGCCCCTTGGAACAAATGGACGTGGTCCGCGTGGCCGCGGATTCGCTGGAGGAGCAGCCAAAAGCCGACGAGGAAGATGAGCAACCCCCCGGCCATCATCAGCCAGCCTTGGGCCGTGGCGGGGGCGGTGTTGCCGTAGACGGCGAAGACCACCAGCGCGACGGCGATGACGGAGCCGGTGTGGGCGAGCGTCGCGGTCAGGCCGAGGCCGACGGCGTGGCCGACGGTGCCGCGCTCGCCGACGAGGTAGGCCGCGACCATGGTTTTGCCGTGGCCGGGGGTGAAGGCGTGGGCGGCGCCGAACCCGGCCGCCAACAGCAGGACGACGCCGATTCCGAGGTCGGACTCGAACAGCGCGAGCAGCCCGCGGTCGTGGAGTTTTTCGAAGGTGCCGCGCTCGTCGGGGGTCACGGTGATGGTCGGCGGGGCGTATTCGGCGACCGGATGGGGCAGCGCATGGGGCGAGACGGTGAACTTGGCGGAGCAAGTGCGCCGGGCCGCTTCCTCCCCGGCGGGGATCTGGCTCAGCGGCTTCCCTCGGTAGCGATCGGGTTGCTCCGAGTCGAGCATCGTCAACTTGTCGCTCTTCTTCTCGCGCTCGTCGATGGTGAGGAAGACCGCCCCGGCGGGGTCGACCGTCTTCGCCCCGTTCTTGTCCACGTAGCCCGTTTCGTCCACGAAGGTCAGGATGTTCTCGCCGGCGAGCTTGGGGCGGAACTCCCCGCGCAGGTGGAACGTGAGCAGCAGATTCTTGCTGAAGCCCTCGGTGTCGATCAGGATTTCGCCGACCGGGGAGAACTTCAGCACCTCGCCGTTCAACTGCGCGGTGAGGCCGTCGGCGATGAAACGGGCCTTCGCCGCGGCGTAGCGCTTGGCGTAGGCGCGGTCTCCGGTGGCCCCCTTCAAATCGTCGGGCTTCAGGATCGTTGCGCCGTCGAAGGCCATCGACCATTCCGAAAGTTCGAGCGTGTACTTCACATCGATAGCCGTCGGTTCGAGGCGCACGGCGATCTTGCGGTCGAACTCGCATTGCAACAGCGGGTGCGCCCCGGCCAGCGGTGCGAGGAGTGCGGAGATCACGAGCGGCAGCGCAAGGCGGGTCATGCCGTAATGAGAGCAGAAATGGCGATTCCACGCCAGAGGCTCGCCATGCGAACGCTTAGTAGCGACCGGAAGGCTCTTGGGTGTAGCGCTGGTGCAGCGCCAGGCGCATCCGGAACGACAAGCCGATGGCCGGGCAGAGGAAGTGGCGCAAGCTTTTGAAGGACGGGGAATCGAGGATCGCTTGGACGCCGGGATCGCCGACGGGGTTGTTGCCGACTTCTAAATGCGTCAACCGGCGCAGGGTCGTCGTCGCGGCCAAAGCCCGCAAGCCGTCGTCGCCGATGCCGTTGTTCGTGAGGCGGAGAACCCGCAAGCCGCTCAGCGCCGGGGAAGTGGCCAGCAATTCTGCACCGTCGTCGCCGAGTTCGTTGTGGCCGAGGTCGAGTTCGCGCGTCTTGGGCGGGTGGACGGTTTCCAAGATGGGCCGCAGCGTCTCGGCCGTCAGGCGATTCTCCGAGAGGTCGAGCACTTCCGCGCGGAGCAGTTTCGACGATTCGATCAACGGGGAGCGCGGCCCGCCGAGGCGGGTTCCCTTCAAACCGAAGTGCCCGAGCATCGGGAGGCGATCGGAAGCGGCGATGGTCTCGGCCCCGAGCGGGGCGATGGCGTTGCCCGCCAGTTGGAGCCGGGTGAGTTTGCCGAAGCGCGGGCAGCGCGCGAGCAACCGCGCCCCGACTTGGCCGATCTCGTTCTCGCTCAGGTCGAGTTCTTGCAGCGACGCCAACCCCGGCGACAGCACGAGGTGCTCGACGCCCTCGTCCCCCATTTCGTTCCTCGCCAAACTGAGCCGGCGCAAGCCTTCCAGATACGGGCTATCGCCGAGGGCGCGCGCCACGGCCGGGCCGAGGTGCTGGCCGTAAATCGTCAGCCCGGTCAGCTTCGCCAAGTGGGGGGAATGCAGCACGGCCCGCAGGTGGCTGCCGACGTCGAGGAGGTGCAAGTGCCGCAGCGGCCCGGCCCGGAAGAGCGCCGGGGCTCGGGCGAGGAACTGCCGGGCGGTGACCTTGGCTTCCTCGACGAAGCCGCGGTGGAAGACCGGCCCGGTCGCCAAACCGGCGTAGGGCTTGGCCCACTCTTCGGAGTAGCGGCTCAGTAAGCGGTGCTCGGTGTTGGCCAACTCCCGGCGGCGCCGGTCGTGCGGGGAAAGCTTCGCCAGCGCCAGCTGCACGCGGATCAGCTCGGCCCGGGCGATCTCGCCGAGTTCGTCGAGCCAATCGGCGAAGATGAGCCGGGGCGCATCCGCGTCCGGTTCCTCGCGGATCGGTTTCCAAAAGCCTTCCCAAGCCTGCGTCATGCCCCAGTCTAGTTCACGGATGGGGAGTCTGCCGAGTTCATCCCACCCCTTGCCTTGATCGCCCGCCGCGCGGACAATGCCGGTCTTCCCCTCGCCCCCGCCTTCGGAGTGCCCCATGAAAATCGGCATGAACCTGCTCCTGTGGACCGGCTTCGTCACCGAGGCCGACTTCCCCACGATCGCCAAGATCAAGGCGGCCGGGTTCGACGGCGTGGAGATCCCCCTCTTCGACGGCACCGCCGAGCACTACAAGACCCTCCGCGCCGAACTCGACAAGCAGGGCTTGGCCTGCTCCACCGTCACGGTGATGACGCCCGAAGCGAACCCGATCAGCCCCGATGCGAGCATCCGCGCCGCCGCGGTGGAGCGGTTGAAGTGGGCCATCGAGATGAACCACATCCTCGGCAGCGTCGCCATGTGCGGGCCGTACCACTCTCCCTTGGGGGTGTTCAGCGGCGCCGGGCCGACCGCGACCGAGAAGGGTCACGCCGCCGAGGTGCTTCGCAAGGCCGCCGAGTTCGCGGAGCAGGCCAAACTGACGCTCGCCATCGAGTACCTCAACCGCTTCGAGTGCTACTTCCTGACGACCGCCGCCGACGCGCGGACGCTGGTGAAATCGGTCGATCATCCGAGCTTCCGCTGCATGTACGACACCTTCCACGCCCACATCGAAGAGAAATCGCAAGCCGCCGGCGTCGCCGCGGTGAAGGATGTGTTCGCCCACGTCCACATTTCCGAGAACGACCGCGGCACCCCCGGCACCGGCCAAGTCCGCTGGGACGAGGCCTTCAAGGCCATCCGCGGCACCGGCTACGACGGCTGGTTCGTGATTGAAGCCTTCGGCCGGGCGCTGCCGGATCTCGCCGCGGCGACCCGGGTCTGGCGCGATCTGTTCCCCAGCCCGGACGAGGTCTACACGAAGGGGATCGCCTTCATCCGGGAGAAATGGGCGGCGGCGGGGAGATGAGGCCGTTCGCCCGAGATTCTCTCATGAGAACTGCTTCAATCCGGAGATAACGATGGGGGAAATGTCGGTCGAAAAGCTAATCCTGTTCTTCCTCATCGCGTTACCGGGAGCGATCTCCATTCGGGTTTACGCACTCTGGTGCCCGACCTCCCAGAAGGATTGGAAGGACTCGCTGACCGACGCCATCATCTACAGCGTCGTAGGGCTGGCGATGTGGGTGATGCTTTTTCCAACCTTGATTCGCTCCTTCGTGACAACGGCATTTCTCGATCAACCCCAAGGGGGTTCCAGACGAGGTTTGGCGATTGCCCTGCTGGATCATCAATATCTGCTAATTCTGTACACGGTAGTCACGCCCGTCGTTCTCGCATGCACCTGGTATCAACTGAGGCGCCACGTTTTCCCCGCCGTCTTCGGTTTCGACCACCCCACCCGCACGGCGTGGGACTGGTTGTTCGAACGGAAGAAAAATCTTTGGCTCTGGTTGCATCTGAAGCAAAAGGACGCAAACGGAAAGGCTATCTGCAAAGGGGGCTTGTTCGGCGGGACTTCGTACGTCTCTTCGTACCCCTACGACCAAGAGATCTACCTCGAGAAGGCCTACAGCATCGACGAGAACAACCAAGCGATCATCGAAGTCGATGAAAACGGGGTGGAACTCGATCCGTCGAAGGGCTTGCTGGTACGCGGTAGTGAAATCGAGCGGATCGAGGTCTACGAAGTGCCGGAGACTATCTTGCCGACCTTCTGGGGAGCGCGTTTGCACTTTTTCCAGCGCCTGCGTAAACTACTTCGTAGGTGGATCTGGATAGAGCCAACCCATGTGGAGCAAGACAATGGCGAAAAATGATGAGAAGCCGATCCGGCTCGGAGAAGCACAACAATGCTTGGTTCAAGGAGGTCGCCCAGGAGGGAAGCTAAAGCCGCCGTCCGCTACAAAACTGCTGCCTCCGCAGTGGATCGCGCCGATTCGGCCGGCACCCAAAGCCCCTGCCCCCCCGACGCCGCCGCAAAACGAGAAGCAAGGTTAAGCGTCGGATCCGATGACTTGTCGGCGGAGTATTGGGTCATTACATTTGGTGCCCATGCTCCCCCTTCCGCAACTCCTCTCCGAACTCGTCCGGCTCCCCTCGGTGAATCCGATGGGGCGCACCGACCTGCCTCCCGAGATCCTCTACGAATCCCGCATCATCGACCGTTGGGACGCGGAGCTGCGGACCCTCGGTGTGCCGATTCGTCGGCAGACGGTTGCGCCGGGGTGGGACAACTTGATCGCCACCTGCAGGAATTGATGCGGTCGGGGTTGAAGGCCGACTTCGCCGTGGTCGCGGAGCCGACGAACTTGTCATCGTGCGGTCGCACAAGGGCGTCGTCCACAGGCAGATCGAAACCACTATCCGTGGCGATTAGCCTTCCAGTCTCCGCTCGCTCTCCCGCCCCTACAATACCCCCGGCCGTTTGCCTCAGCGCCCGGAGTTCCGTCGTCATGCCTGGCCCGAATTTGTCCGATCCGTTCAACCGCGAATTCCTCGAAGACCAGTACCGGGTCTGGCGGCGAGACAACCGCGCCGTCGACGAGAGCTTGCACTACCTTTTCACGGGTGCCGAGTTCTACGGCAACGGCGCTTCCTTCGGCACCAACGGCTACCACGCCCCCCCGCTCACGAACCTACCCGTCGATACGCGTTTGCAGACGGCGGCGGTGCGACTCATCAACGCGTACCGCATGTCCGGACACCTCATCGCCAACACGAACCCGCTGAACGCCGAGCCGCCGGCGACGCCGTGGGAACTCCACCACGACCGCTTCGCCCTGAGCCGCGAGGATACCACTAGGCAAGTCGACGCGTCGATGTTCTTCAGCATCGCCGGGGCCGAAACGCTCGGCGCGCTCATCGAAGCGCTGAAGCAAACCTACTGCGGATCGATCGGCGTCGAGTACATGCACGTCCAAGACTTCGCGGCGCGGAAGTGGCTCGCCGAACGGATCGAGCCGAATCATCACCAGCCGCACCTCACGCCGATGAAGCGGCTGCGCACCCTGTATCTGCTGAGGCGCGCGGAGCAGTTCGAAAACTTCTTGCAAGTGAAGTTCCTCGGCAAAAAGCGATTCGGCCTCGAAGGGGGCGAGACGCTCATCCCGATGATGGACGCGATCATCCAAACCGGGGGGAAACTCGGGGTGCTCGAATTCGTCATCGGCATGCCCCACCGCGGCCGGTTGAACGTGCTCACCAACATTTTGAAGAAGCCCTTCGAAGAGCTGTTCATCGAGTTCCTCGACCCGTACCACCCGGACGCGGTCGAAACCGACGGCGACGTCAAGTACCACATGGGCTACTCGTCGAACATCACCACCGAAGACGGCTTCCCGGTCCACCTCACGCTCACGCCGAATCCGTCGCACCTCGAAGCGGTCAACCCCGTGGTCGCGGGGCGCGTGCGGGCCAAGCAGCGCTTGCACAAAGACGAAGACCGCTCGCGCGGGGTGCCGCTGGTGCTCCACGGCGACGCGGCGTTCGCCGGGCAGGGCGTGGTGCCCGAAACTTTGGGCATGGCCAACCTGCACGGCTACCGCGTCGGCGGCACGCTGCACATCGTCGTCAACAACCAGATCGGCTTCACGACGCAGGCCCGCGATGCCCGCAGCACCGAGTATTGCACCGACATCGCGAAGTTCATCCAAGCGCCGATCTTCCACGTGAACGCCGAGGACCCGGACGCTTGTATCGCCGTCGCGGAGTTGGCCATCGAATACCGGCAGGCCTTCAAGAGCGATGTCGTCATCGACCTGATTTGCTACCGCAAGATGGGCCACAACGAAAACGACGACGCCTCGATGACACAGCCGGTCGAGCACCGCAAGATCCAAGAGAAGTACCGCGAGAAGAACACGATCGTGCCGATCTACGCCCGCAAGCTCATCGCGGACGGACTGACCACCGACGACGAATTGGCGCAGGTCGATCACCTGTTCAAGGGCGCGGCGGTCGCGGACGGAGCCGAGGAGTATTTGAAGAGCGACGGCGAATTGGAAGCGGCGTTGAAGAAGGCCAAGGAGGTGGAGAAAGCCGACGAGCAATCCCACCACTTGATCCAGTTCATGCCATCCCTCGGTGGCCGGTGGAAAGGGATGACCCACGTGTACTCGCACGCCCCCTGCGAGACCGGGGTCGCCGGGGATGTGCTCGACAAGATCGCCGATCAGTTGGTGAACCTGCCCGAAGGCTTCACCCTGCACAAGAACCTGCAAGACAAGATCAAAGTCGAAGGGAAGAACGAGTTCCGTTACCCGAGCGGGGACAGCCCGTACAAACGGCGCGACGAAATCAAAGCCCGCGGCAAGGTCGATTGGGGCGCCGCCGAGGCGCTGGCGTTCGGTTCGCTCGTGCTCGAAGATCATCCCGTTCGCCTGAGCGGGCAGGACAGCCGGCGGGCGACGTTCAGCTACCGCCACGCCTACTACTACGATGCCAACGACGGCAAGCCCTTCTGCCCGCTGGCCAACTTCCCCTTCCCGACCGCCCCGTTCGACGTCTTCAACAGCTTCCTCAGCGAAGCGGCGGTGCTCGGGTTCGAGTACGGTTACACCCTCGACGACCCACAGACCCTCGTGCTCTGGGAGGCCCAATTCGGCGACTTCGCCAACGGCGCCCAGGTCATCGTCGATCAGTTCGTCGCGTCCGGCGAATCGAAGTGGAACCGCGGCAGCGGCTTGGTGATGCTCCTCCCGCACGGCTACGAAGGGCAAGGGCCGGAGCACTCCTCGGCCCGCATCGAACGCTATCTGCAGTTGTGCGCCGAGGACAATATCCAGGTCGGCCACTTCACGACGCCGGCCCAATACTTCCACGCCCTGCGCCGGCAGGTGAAGCGCAACTTCCGCAAGCCGCTGATCCTGATGACCCCGAAGGCCAACGCCCGCTCCAGTACCTCCCCGGTGGAAGAATTGATCTCGGGGCGCTTCCACGAGGTGCTGGCCGACGAAGCCAAGGAGACCATCACCCGCGTGATCCTCTGCACGGGCAAGGTCTACCACGATTTGCACAAGGCCCGCACCGACGGGCACGCCGAGAAACCGAAGGGCAAAGAGGTCGAGAAGATCCCGCTCGGCAAATTGGATCACGTCGCCATCGTCCGCATTGAACAACTGTACCCGTGGCCGGTGGAGCAGTTGAAGGGGGTGCTCGCCCGCTATCCGAAGGCGGAGCAATTCGTCTGGGCGCAGGAAGAATCGCACAACAACGGGGCGTGGTTCTACGTCGAACCGCGCTTGCGCGAAATGGGGTTGAAGGTGGGCTACGTCGGTCGGGACGCGAGCGCCAGCCCGGCGGTGGGTTCGGAGAAACTGCACAAGTTCGAGCAGTGCGAATTGATCCGGCGGGCGTTTCTGAACGGCGGCAACGGCGGCGGCGCGGAGTTCGTGTGATCGACGGAGCGCCGGAGTTCGACCGGTTCTTCAACCCAACTCGACCCCCGCTTCGGTCGCGATTTTCAACACCCGTTCGCGCGCCGTCCGCGCGGCCCCGTCCGGGTCTTCGTGGTAGGTGTACAGCTCGATCGTGACCCAATCGGCGTACCCCACATCCTTCAGCGCTTTCAGCGTCGCGCGGAAATCGATGACGCCTTCGCCGGGTACCAAATGGTGGTGCTTGCGCGTGGCGGCGATGTCCTCCAAGTGCACGTGCCGGATCATCGGGGCGAGTTTGTGCACGGTCGCCGCGGGATCGTCCTTCACGCAGTAAAAATGGCCGATGTCGAAGTTCAGCCCGAGGTAGGGCGTATCGAAGTGTTTGGCGAATTCGAGGTACTGGTCGGCGGTCTCGATCAGCAAATCGGGCTCGGGTTCCACCAGCAGCGGCACCTTCACCTTCTCGGCGTGCTCGACGACGGGCTTCAGCATTTCGACGAAGAGCTTCAGCGCGTTCGCCCACGTCATGCCCTCGGGCACCGGGCCGCCCGGTTCGGTGGTGATGCACGGGGCGCCGAGTTCCGCCGCGAGCGACAGCGCCCGCTTCGTGTGGTCGATCCGCACTTGCCGGTAGTTCACATCCGGTTCGATCCACGACGGATGCCAGTATTTCTGGCGTCGGTCATCGACGGCGTGCATCATGAAGGCGTTGACGTTGCTGAACGCCAGGTTGTGCTCGCTCATCGCATCGCGGATGGTCTGCTTCTGGCCTTCGAGCAGATACGCCGGCCACGCGTGCGGGACGTCGGCCATCAACTCGAGGCCGTTGTAGCCGAGGGCCGCGAGCCGCCGGGCCGTCTCGGGGAAGGAGTAGTTGAGGTAAGCGTTTGTGCTGAAGGCGAGTTTCATTTGTTTGAAATCAAAAGGAACACGGATGACACGGATCGGAAGCAGGATGGAGAGGATATGAAAAGACGGAATTAGGGCGCCGGGTCGGATGTCTCGTGTGCAGCGTGTTTGGGGAAGGTGATTTTCTTGTCGGCATCGAAGACTTTGCGACGGATCTGTGGCTTCGGGCCGAAATTGAGGAGCAAGCCGACTTCGACCGTCGTGGCCTTCAAATATTTGAGGAGTTGGGCTTCGTGCGCCGACGTAATCTGCTCGGCCGCTTTCAATTCGAGAATGACCGTATTCTCCACCATCAAATCCGCGAAATACTCCCCCACCCGAAGACCGTCGTAGAAGACATCGATTTTCGCTTTCGTCTCCACGACCATTCCGCGTTTCTGCAACTCGTGGAGTAGCGACCGGTGATACACCGATTCCAAAAACCCCCACCCGAGGGTGTTGTAAACCTGATAAAACCCCGCGATGATCCGATCCGTCAATTCTTCGTGTTTCATCGTGCCCACCGCCCTTCTTCCGACCGATGTTTTGTCCGATCCTCTTCATCCTGCCTTCGATCCGTGTCATTCGTGTCCGCGTCTTCATTTTCAACCCAAATACCCCTCCAACAAGGCGAACTGCGCGCCCAGGTCGTGCTCTTTCACGCCCAAGGGGGACTTGAAGAAACTCGCGAGCGCCGACACGGCCCCGGATTCGCCGCGCCGTTGGGCCAACAGGATCAGCCGGGCCAAGTCGATCACGAGCGGCGCGGCGAGGATCGAATCGCAGCCGTGCCATGTGAATTGCAGGGTCATTTTCGTGTTCAGGAACCCTTCGAAGTGGATGTGATCCCACGCCACTTTCCAGTCGTCGAGCGATTCGATGTATTCAATGCTGACGTGCGACTGCGGCTTGTAGCCGAGCAGTTCCCCGAGCAGCGCGTTCTTGCTCCCGACTTTGCTGGCTTTGTTCTGAGGGTCGTTCAGCACCAAGCCGTCGCGGTTGCCGAGGATGTTGTGGCCGACCCAGCTCAGCACTTTGAGGTTCCGCTTGGCGAACATCGGCGCCAGCACCGACTTCAACAGCGTCTCGCCGGTCTTGGCGTCTTGGCCCGCGTGCGGAACCCGCTTGGCGATCGCCAACTCCTCGAGCGCGGGGAGGGTCGCCCCCAGCGACGGCGTCAGGTTCACATAGGCGAAGCCGGCGTTCATCGCGGCGTAGGCGTAGAGTCCGCTCGTCGGCAGGACGGGTTCGTTCCGCTCGATGGCTGCATTCAGCGATTTGAGGCTCTTGTGGGCTTCGCCGAGTTCGAACACCGGTTCGGTGGAGGCGACGTTGACGACGACGACTTGATCGAGGCGGTGTTCCTCCGTGAAGTCCTGCAAATCCTGCTCGATGGCGCCGATGGCGAGCTTCGGCGTCTCCGCGCGGCGGACATCGGGCCGATCCGCGAGCGAGGCGATGATCGCATTCGGTCGATACACCACACCCGGCCGCACGTTCGCGCTCCAGATCTCCAATTGCGGGGCGCACGCTCGCAGCAAGCTCTCGTTGAAGACGTTGCTCCGGGCCATCAACTCCGCGGCGGAGCGGCCGAACGAAGTTTGGCGGATATCGTGGCCGCCGACGACGAACGCGGGGATCGCATCGAAATCGACCCCGGCGAAGCGGGGCAGCGCCGTGACCATGCCGACGGGTTCCGCCAGACCTTTGGCGAGCGCGGCCAAGCCGAGGGCGGTGGTCGAACCGACTCCGCCGAAGGCTCCCACGAGCCAGATACCGACGCGACGGGGAGGGGGCATGTCAGTCATCCGAGCGATGCGAAAAAGAATCGGCGGGGCGGGTCTACGGCGGCGAGATCGCTCCCGCCCCGGTATTTGTATCGACTGCCGGCGGTTGTTCTGCGCCCGCGATTGGCCGTTCGAGGCGCAATCGCCGCAGGGAGGCCCACCCGAACCACACCAGCGCCGGGATGCTGATTTGTAGCACGACCACCACCTTGCCGTCCGGGTGCGGTTCCCAGACGGCTTGGCTGAGGGTCGGATCCAACCACGATTCCACGATCACCTGGAGCTGGCTGAGGTGGGTGGAGATCAACAGCGCCAACCACATCACGCCCAGCGGCAAGAACCAACTCCGGCGCTCGGGGGCCCGCTCCCACCAGAGGTAGCCGGCGATGAAGGCGATGGCCCATTCGTAGATCAACGCGTGCGGCGAGGCCCACAGCGTCAACAAAACCACGGCCCCGAACATCGCCCGCAGATCGTGCCGCTGCCGGCGCCAAATGTGCACGAACCATGCCACGCCGACCAGTGCCCCGCCCAGAGTCGCCCAGCTCTCCCACGATGTTCGCACGGTGCTCGGGAACAGCAACCGCACGAACGCGCGGGGTGTGTGGTTCTTCCACCACTCGAAGGTGTCGAATTTCGAATTCGCCGGGAGCGTCGCCAAAAACTGCTCCCACGCGGTGGGAATCCAGAGGTAACTGACCCCGCACAGGATCGCCACCGTCGTCAGCGCCCCGAGAGCGCAGGGCCACTTCCGGCGGAAGTCGAGAAGCGTCCAGACGACCAATCCGATCAGGAGCGTCGGTTTGAAAGCGAGCAAGCCGGCCGCGAGTCCGGCGGTGAACGGGCGCTTGTTGGCGAGCAATCGGTACGTCCCACACAGCACGGCGAAACTCAGCAAACTGTTCTGCCCGAACTGCATCACGGCGAGGACGGGGTAGAAGCCGACCGCGTGCCAAAGGATTCGCCACGGGCGATCCGGGGCCAACCAGCGGACGCCGACGGCGAGGGCGAGCAGCGAAATCGCGCTCCAGATCAGCGCGCTGTAGTGGTACGGCATCCACGCGGTCGGCGTGTAGAGCAGGGCGTAGAAAGGGGGGTTGCGGAAGGCTTCGAGGGCATCGACCCAATGCCCGGGAAAGAGGTTCGATTGGTACTGGGCCACGAAGCCGTGGTCGTACATCGTTCCGGCTGGGAGGTTCGGATCGAGGGCGATTCGCGCGGCCGTGTAGAAGGCCAAGTGATCCATCGTGGGGACGAGGTCGAGCCCGTCGTAGGGCGGGTCGCCGGTGACGTTTTGGAGGAACCAGCCCCCCCAGCAGAGCAGCACGATGCCGTAGCCGAGCCGGTAGTGGCGGAACAGCCAATCGAGGATGCGCCCGGTCATTCCGCGCCCGGCTCGGGGGGCGGTTCGATGGTCGGGGGCGCCGCGCTCGCGGCGGGCAATCCGGGGAGGCCGATGATCGAGCCGCCGCGCAACCCCGGCGAGATATGGGTCGATTCCCCCTTGTTCGGCGACGAGATCATGATCGGCTTGATCTCGCCGGTGCCGGTATCGAGCACGATGCAGGTCTTGGGGTTCGCCCGGAAAAGCGCGCCGGGGTTGGCCACGACGGTTCGGCCGGTCTTGTGCTGCTCGCGGACGTGGGTGTGGCCGTAGAAGACGTAATCGAAATAGTCGGAGTGTTCGAGTTGGTAGAGTTGGTGGCGCTCGTGGCTGTGAACCCACGCGACCCGTTTGCCGCCGAGGTCGATGGCGCCGAAGCTCTCGTTGTAATGCCCGCCGATGCTCTTGATGGCGGCCGTGAGGCGGAGGCGATCTTTGTCCCAGTTGCCGAAGACGAAATGCGTGGGGAAGTCGCGGAACTGCAGCACGGTTTCGGGGGATTCGATGTCGCCGCAATGCAGGATCAACTCCACTCGCTGCTCGGCGAGCAGTCGGAGGGCTTCCGCGATGG
>JANOSQ010000942.1:0-8898 GCA_031415915.1 Fimbriiglobus sp.
CTCGTGAGTACCGACGAGCGGGCCGTCGAGCGCCACCCCGTTGGCACCGATCGAATGGAGCGTGTTCCGCTCGAATTTCACGCCGAGCGGTTTCTCGGCCGCGATGGTGCCGGTGATGTGCAAGCCGTTCTCGAAGCCGTGGATGCGGTTGTTGCGGAGTTCGATCCCCGCCGCCCCGCCGTCGATTTGAATCGCGTCTTTCCCCGGCCCTTCGAGCCGACAATCGAAAACGTGGACGAATTGGTTCGTCGAAGTCGAGTTGGCGTAAATGTTGATGCCGGAGTCGAACGGTGTGGTGCCGAGCACGCGGCACTTGCTGATCCGCAGGGGTCGGCCCGCCTCGGCAATTGCGTTGTTGGCGCGGAACCCCATGGTCTTCGGGTTCTTCACGGTGATGTTCTGGAAAGTGACCCCGGCGCAGTTGCCCGAGGCGAGCATCCCCGCGTGGGCCTTCCCGTTCAACTCGAAGATCACCCCGTCGACGGTGCATTCCTCGACGCCGATGATTTCGAGTGCGGCCTGCGCGGGCTGGTTGCCGTCGTGCTTCACAGTCCAAGTCACGGGTGAACCCTGACCCGATTCGATGCGGATGTTCTTCAAACCGGACTTGCTGCCGTCGAGCCTTTGCGGGGGCGATTCGTATTGGGCATCCAAGAGGACGATGACATCCCCCGAGCGCGCGGTGGCGATGGCTTCGCGAATGGTCTTGCGCGTCGCGGCGGGGTCGGGCGAATTCCCGGATGCCGTGACGTAGACTTTGCGGGATTCGGTGTGGGCCGTCGAAACGGTGTCCTTCACCCAAGGCTTCCAGACGAGCAAACCCGCGACAGCGGCTGCGGCGACCGCGAGAAAACCGATCGCGGCGACGATCAAGACGATCGGGAGCGAGGTTTGCTTGGCATTGAGTTTCTTCGAAGAACCGCCGCGGGTCTGCCGGTTCGATTTCGGCGGAGGCGGCGTGTCATCATCGTCGTCCTTCTTGATCGGCCGCGCTTGTTTCGCGGTGTTCCCCTCGCTGTTCCGCGTCGTGTCGGCGCCTTGCAGCGATTCCCACACGGCCGGGATGCCCGCGGGGTCGGGGTTATAGACCGGTGCCGCGACGGGGGCGTACGCCATTGGCGCCGGCGCCATCGGGGTCGAGACGCCGACCGGGGACGCGACCGCGGCCGTCGGAATCAGGGCTTTCATCGTGACCGTTGGAATCTGGTCGCTCTTCGGCGCGATCGGGGCCGGTGTCGTGTAAACCGGATTGCTACCGACGCCCGTGTTCAGCGAAGGCCCGGAACCGGGGGCCGCGCGGCCGGGGACGCCGCCCGTCGCGGCCAGCGACATCTGCGGCATCTCGTGGTCGGGCGGGGGCGGAATGGGCGTCTGCACCCACGGCGCGAGGGCCACCATCAACTCCGCGGGGGACTGGTAGCGGTTGGCCGCATCTTTCGCCATCATCTTATCGACGATCGCGGCGACCCCTTCGGGCACCTCGGGGCGGTAAGCGCGGATGGCCTTCGGGGCCTTCGTCTGATGCCAGAGGAGTTTCTGGGCGACCGAGCCTTCCGGGAAGGGCGGGAAGCCGGTCAGCATGTAATAAAAGGTGCCGCCCAGTCCGTAAATGTCGGCGCGGATGTCGACGGTCGAACTGTCGATGGCCTGTTCCGGGGCGAGGTAGTCGGCGGTGCCGAGCACGCTCTCGTCGAATTTCTTCGTGAGCATGTCGTCTTCGTCCGGGTTGAAAAACCGGGCGAGGCCCATGTCCAAAATCTTCACGACCCCGGTGCGATCGACCAAAATGTTCGCCGGTTTGATGTCCCGGTGGACGAGGCCCATCTCGTGGGCGTGGTGCAAACCGACGACGGAACCGAACATGTAATGGCAGGCCCGCAGGACATCGACGGTTCCGAACTTCCGAACGAGATCGTGGAAGTTGATGCCGTCGACGTACTCCATCACGAGGAAGTGGAGGTTTTCGTCTTGGTCGATGTCGTAAGCCCGGACGAGATTCGGGTGGTCCACGGCGGCGACGGCGCGGGCTTCGCGGTAGAACCGGGACAGCGCCGCTTCGTCGGACGATTTCGCCGCGGGGAGCACTTTCACGGCGACTTTGCGCTTCATCAACTTGTGTTCGCACAGGAACACTTGCCCCATGCCGCCGACGCCGAGCCGTTCCAGCACCTTGTATTTGCCGATGAAGAACCGCTTCCACTTGCCCTGCAGCAATTGCTCCGCTTGGAAATAGGTGAGGATGCCGTCGCGGACCATCAAGCCGCCGAGCTTGCTGGGATCGGCCGGCAGACCTTGTTCGCTTTCGGCGATCTTTTTGACGTAGGCCCGCAGTTTCGGCTCTTCGATGACGCCGCTTTTCAAGATGACTTCGGCCAATTCGTCGTTCGTAGCGGGTGCGGGCATCGGCGCAAACTCCGACGGTCACGAACGGGGATCGAAGCCGGGCGAACCTCGTGCGACGTAAATATAGGGCAAAGGTTGAGCCGGCGACGGGGAAAACTCGGGGGAAGTGTGCGGAGTTCTCATCGGAGAACGACGTAAGCGAGGATCGCGAAGACGGCGATCACGCAGGCGAACGTGGCCGCACCGAGCATCACCATGAGCGGCAGCCGCGAGCGCGGGGCCGGCCGAGGCGCGGTCCGCATCGGCGTCGTGGCGACGGCGCGGCCGGTCGGGACGTTCGCCGCCGTGAGCAGATCGCCGGGGAACACGTTGGAATCGAGCGTTCGCCCGGACGGTCGCGAACCGGGGAGCGAGAGCTTCGACGTGCTCCCGCGCTGGTTCATGCTCGGGGCGACTCCGTTCAACACGGCGACCGCCGGGCACAGGTCGGGCATTTCGCGATCCGGCGGCCGGTCGATCGGTTGTTGAGTCCAGGGGGCCAGGGCCTCGACGACTTCGTGCGGGGTCTGGTAGCGCTTGTCGGGATCTTTCCGCATCATCTTGTGCAAGACCGCGAGGAGTTCCGGGGGGACATCCTGCCGGAACTCGCGGACAGGCTTGGGTTCGAGGCTCTGGTGGGCCAGCAATTTTTGGGCGATCGAGCCATCCGGGAAGGGCGACGAACCCGTGAGCATGAAGTAGAGCGTCCCGCCGAGGCCGTAGATGTCCGCCCGGATATCGACGACGTCGTTGATGGCCTGTTCGGGGGAGAGGTAATCCGCGGTGCCGAGGATGGTGTTGTCGTCGAAGCGCTGGGTCAAGCCGTCGTGCCGGTGGTCGAAGAACCGGGCCAAGCCCATGTCGAGCACCTTCACGGTGCCGTTGCGGTCGAGCAGCAAATTGCCCGGTTTGATATCGCGGTGAATCAGCCCGAGTTCGGCAGCATGCTGGAGGCCCAACGCCGCTTGTGCAATGTAATGGGCCGCCCGGACGGGATCGTAGAGCTGATTCTGCAGCGCGTACCGCGCCACGATTTCTTGCAAGCTCGTGCCGTCGACGTATTCCATCACGAAGAAGTGCAAGCCTTCGTATTTGTCGATATCGTAAGCGCGGACGATGTTCGGGTGATCGAGAGCGGCCACCGCCCGGGCTTCGCGGTAAAAGCGCTGCAACGCGGTCGGATCCGAGGCGATCTTATCGACCGGCAGAACTTTCACCGCGACGAGCCGGTGCATGAAAGTGTGTTCGCACAGGTAAACGGCGCCCATCCCGCCGACGCCGAGCAATTCGAGCAGGCGGTATTTCTCGGCGAGGGTGAACCTTTTGTACCGGCCCTGCTTCACTTGTTTGACTTGGAAGCGCGTGAGCAGGCCGGCTTGGATGAGGGCGCTGGCCACGAGGTCGATGCCGGGCTGAGCGGAACGCAAGCGCTGAACCGTCGAAGAGAGCTTCTCTTCCGGCACCAAGCCGCTCTTGCGAACCATCTCCAAAAAGTCGGCCGCTGTGGCGGGAGCTGGCATTGCCACCCTGACTCAAAAGGAAATCTTCGAGACCTGATGATCTAGTATTGCGGCGCGCCGCGCCGACGTGCAAGAGTCTAGTGTGGGAATCGGATGAAATAACCGAAATAATCCAACGAGTCCGAAAAGCTCCGCCCGTTCCCCGCGAGTTCCGCATGGTCCACACTCTGCCCACCGTCCCGATCCGCGGGGCATGCTCCCACGACTGCCCGGATACCTGCAGTTGGATCGTCTCGGTCGATCCGGCGACCGGCCGCGCGGTTCGGTTGCAAGGCGACCCCGACAACCCCTTCACCGACGGCTTCCTCTGCCAGAAGGTCGCGAACTACTTGGATCGGGTCTACCACCCCGAGCGATTGACGACGCCTCTGCGGCGCACCGGCCCGAAAGGGAGCGGGCAGTTCGAACCGATCGGCTGGCCCGAAGCCATCGCGACCATCGCCGGGCAATTCCAACGCATCGCCGCGTCGCCCGATGGCCCGCAAGCGATTCTGCCCTACAGCTACGCCGGCACGATGGGGAAGCTCCAGTACGGGAGTTTGGATCGCCGGTTCTTCCACCGCCTCGGGGCATCGCTGCTCGACCGCACCATCTGCGCCACCGCGGGGGCCGTCGGCTGCGACATCACCCTCGGCACCCGGGCCATGATCGACCCCGCGACGGTGGAACGCAGCCGGTTCATCGTGAATTGGGGGTCGAACACGAAGGTCACGAACAGCCACCTCTGGGCGATCATGCACCGCGCGCGCGCGGCCGGGGCGAAGATCGTCACCGTCGACCCGCACCGCAGCCGCACGGCCGAGGGTTCCGATTGGTGGCTACCCGTGCGCCCCGGCACCGATGCGGCACTCGCGCTCGGGGTCATGCACATCCTCTTCCGCGATGGCTTGGAAGATCGGGCGTATTTGGACGAGTACTGCCTCGGGGCATCCGAGTTGCAGCGACGCGTCGAAACCGAGTATCCGCCGGAACGCGTCTCGCGCATCACCGGATTGCCGGTCGGCGATATCGAACGCTTCGCCACCGAATACGGCCGGTCGATGGAACTCTTCGGCGGCCCGGCCTTCATCCGCCTCAACTACGGGATGCAACGCCACGGTGGCGGAGCGATGGCGGTGCGCACGGTCTGTTGCCTCCCGGCCATCACCGGCGACTGGCGGCACCCCGGCGGCGGGGCGATGCTGAGCACGAGCAAACAATTCCCGTTCGACGATGCGTTCCTCACCCGGCCCGACCTGATCCCGCCCGGCACGCGCACCATCAACATGACCAAGCTCGCCGATGCGCTGAGCGGGGATGTCGTGGGAGCGCCGGTGCGGGCGCTCTACGTTTACAACTCGAACCCAGCCGCGATCGCCCCGGATCAATCGCGCGTGCTCGCCGGGCTGCGAAGGGAAGACTTGTTCACGGTCGTCCACGATCTGTTCTTGACCGACACCGCGCGGTTCGCCGACATCGTGCTGCCCGCGACGTCTCAATTCGAGCACTTCGACATCCACAACAGTTACGGCCACCTCTACGTGCAGGTGAATCACCCCGCGATTGCGCCGCTGGGGGAGTCGAAGCCGAATACGGAAGTGTTCCGACTACTGGCCAAGGCGATGGGGTTCGAAGAAGAGTTGTTCGCGACGCCGGATGTGGAACTGGCCCGCAGGGCGTTCGAGGGCTCTTCACTCCCCCTCTCCGAAACGGAGAGGGGGAACAAGAAGGAGAGCCACTTCGCCGGCATCACGTTCGATTCCCTGCTGGCCGACGGTGCCCAGCGGTTGAACGTGCCCGAGAATTGGGCTCCGTTCGCCGACGGGAACTTCCCCACGCCCTCCGGGAAGTGCGAGCTCTATTCCCCCGCGGAAGCCGCCGCCGGCCGCGATCCGCTGCCGCACTACATTCCCCCCCACGAAGACCCGCAGACGAAGCCCGAACTCGCCGAGAAGTTTCCGCTCCAGATGATCACGCCGCCGAGCCCGTCTTTTTTGAACTCGTCGTTCGTCAACGTCGATGTCCTGCGCAAGAAAGCGGGGGAACCGCGTATCGAGATCAGCGTTCACGATGCCGACGCACGCGGGTTCGGCACCGGCGATACCGTCCGCGTCTTCAACGACCGCGGCAGCTTCCGGGCCAAGGCGGTCGTCGGCGACTCGGTGAAAGCGGGGGTGGTGGTCGCCTACGGCATCTGGTGGAACAAGTTCACCGACGGCGGCGCCAACTGCAACGCGATCACCGGCACCGCCCTCACCGACCAAGGCGGCGGGGCGACGTTCTTCGACAATTTGGTGGAAGTGGCGCGGACTTGAGTCATTCCTTCTTCGTAGGGCGGGTGCAGTCTTCGGAACCCGCCATCGGGAAGGACAAACGCTTCGCCGGCCCGTGAAGTGGGTCTCATTCCGGCGGCGGGTTCCGAAGACTACACCCGCCCTACGAAGAAGGAATGACGATAGACGAATGGCTCGCACTCACTGAAGAATAGCGGCAAAGTGACCTTCCGCGATTGGCCCGCGCGCGAATCGCTGCTAGGCTGTCACCATTCGATGGCTTCGACGGGATCGCACGCGCATGAGTTTACCGCAGCAAACCGTCGCCCTCTTGCAAGCCGCCCGCGACCTCGTGAAGGGTCTGCCCGCCGACGGCGTGCTCATCGTCACCGAGACCTCGCTCGACTGGGACGAAGTGGAGCGCCACCTCGTCGGTTGCCGGTTGTTCGTCGCCGCCGAGAACCCGTCCCTCACGCGCCTCCTCCGTGACAACGACAACTGGCACGTCATCGAACTCGACTCCGAACTCCAAGCTACGCACGAGCGCATGAGCAATGCGCTGCTGTACGCCGTGACGAACGACCTGCTCCAATCCGGCGCCCACGTCGTGGTGCTTTACAACGGCATCTCGACATTCGAAGACGCCCCCGAACCCGTCGATAGCCTCAGCGTCATCCACATCGGCGAACACCTCGAGCCGATGACGAACCAAGACTTGCGAACCCTCGGCAAGTCGGTCGAACTCGACGTGCTGCGTGCGGTCGTGGATTTGGCCAAGGAGATCGGCCGCGAGGGCCGGGAAGGGCAACCAGTCGGGACCATCCTCGTCGTCGGCGACACGCGGAAGGTGCAGCGAGTGTCGCGCTTCCTCAACTTCAACCCGTTCCGCGGCTACACGCGCGACGAACGGGACACGCGCGACAAGCGCGTCCGCGAGCAGATCAAAGAGATCGCCAAACTCGACGGGGCGATCCTCATCGGCCGGGACGGCATCGCGGAAGCGGCCTGCGTTTACCTCGATGTGCCCACCGACGGAATCGGCCTCAGCAAGGGCCTCGGCAGCCGACACCTCGCCGCCGCGGGGATCAGCAAGCACACCAAAGCCATCGCCTTTTGCATCAGCCAATCGTCGGGCACGGTGCGGGTCTTCCAAGGCGGCGAGATGAAACTGCACATCGAACCGCTGGCCCGGCCCCACGTCTGGCAACCGCTGCGCATGGAAAGCGGCGACGATGACGCCGGCGGCGACTAGTCACAACTCCGCGTACCAATGCTCCTCCGGCTTCGCTCCCCCGTCCGATTCCGCCCAGCCGATCAAGCGCCGCGCGAGTTGCGCGGCGTGGACGCGCAGCTCCGGCACCGCCGTGCCTTCGCCGTCGCGGGCGCGCAGGAGCGGGCCGACGCAACTCATCACCTCGGATACCGCACCGTCGGCGCCGATGACGGCGCCGTCCAAAGTTACTTCCAAGCCGATGCCGAGGGGATCGGGCCGGGCGAGTTTGCGGGCGAACAGCTCGGCCAACAGGGGATCGCCCGCTTCGGTCGCGGACGACGACGGGCCGGTGCAATTGATGATCGATCCGCCGGCGAGGCTCATCGTGGAGTGGGTGCCGCGCGGTTGGAAGGTCAGTGTCACGCCGGTGTCAGTGAGCGCGCAGTCCGCGATGCGGCCGGGGCGGATCGCCAGCCAACCCTCCGCGATGGACGCTTCGATGGCCGCCGAAACTTGGGGCGCGGCCCGGTGGCGGTGGGCGTCCCAGTACGGGCGGACGACCTGCAAGAACCGCTGCTGCTCGCGGACGGACAGTTGCCGCCAGAGTTGCGGGGTGATCGGGCGGAGGGAGTCGATCACCTGCCGCCAGTTTCCGCCGGCCGCTTCGACCACCCCGATTTGCTTGCGCACGGCGGCGACGAAGGCGCGCGCCGAGTGGAGGTACTCGACACCCGGCGGACGGTGCGTCAGCTCGGCGTGGGGAACGCTCGAATCGTGCGGGCGAGGGAGCAGGCCGCGGCGGGAAACGGCGACGGCACCGGGGAAGCCGCGGGCTTTCAGATCGAGGGCGACGTCGAGCATCGTCAACCCGGTGCCGATGAGGATGGCCGGCCGGTCGGTGCGCAGTCGATCGAGCGCCCCGCGCGCCCACGGATCGCGGACGTACCGATCCGAGTCCAGCACCTCGGCAGGAATGCCGGCGGGATGAGCCGGTGCGTAGTGCCCCACCGCGAGGACGACCTGATCGCAACGGATGCTACGTCCGTCGCTGGTTTCCAAAGTCGCCCCGAGCGCATCGGTGCGGATCGTCTTCACCTCGGCGACGAGGCGGTCGAGTGAGTTCGAACCCTCCGCCGCTTCCAATAGCAGCGCTTCGAGGTATTCGCCGTAGAGCGAGCGCCGGACGAACGCGCCCGGTTCGACGGTGGCATCGCGCGACTTCGCGAATTCCAAGAAGTGCGTCGGGCGGTCGGGGTACGCCGACATCCGCGCGGCCGGGACGTTGAGCAGGTGACTCGGCGATTTGGTGCCGTAAGCGACCCCGCGGGCCGAAGCGCCGGAGCGGTTGAGCATGACGACGCGGATCGGCCGAACCGTCTTCGCTTGCAGCAGGTGCGCCGCCGTCATCACCCCGGAGAAACCGGCCCCGATGATCGCGACCGTTCGTGGTTCGAGCATGTTCCAACCCTGAGCGGGGGACATGAGTCCCCCGTGTGAACATCAATTGTAATCACACGGGGGATTGACGTCC
>JANOSQ010000943.1:0-3755 GCA_031415915.1 Fimbriiglobus sp.
CTCCCGGAGAAGAAGTAGCACCGGCCGCGCTAGCTACGTCCCGCAGAACGTCCGGTATTGGCCATCGTCCGGGGGGGGGTCTCGGTAACGGCCCGGCTTCGCATCGTAGGGGGTCGCCAGCGCTTCCAACAGGCTTTGCACCACCGAGAGATCGTCGCGATCTTCGGCGGCGGCGAGCGCTTCTTCCACGAGGTGATTCCGCGGGATTACGGCCGGGTTGACCGACCGCATCCGCGTGATGGTCGCGGCGCGGGGTTGGCCCTCGCGGTCGAGTCGCTGCTGCCAACGGGCGTGCCAAGCCCGGAATTCCGAATCCCCGCCCGGCGGGCCTTCCACCGAGAGATCGCGGAACGTATTGGTGAAGTCGGCGCGACTTTTCCCCATCCAATCGAGCAGCGATTGCACCAACTCCGCGTCGCCGGCTTCTTCCGTGAGCAGGCCCAGTTTCTCCCGCATCCCGGCCAGCCAATACCGGTCGAACCGCGCTGGGAACTCGACCAAGACTTCGGTGGCGTCGGCCACGGCCTTCTCCGGTTCGGTATCGAAGAGCGGCAGCAGAGACTCGGCGAACCGGGCCAAGTTCCACTGCGCGACGCGGGGTTGGTTGCCGTAGGCGTACCGACCGCCGCGGTCGATGGAGCTGAAGACCGTGTCCGGGTCGTAGGCGTTCATGAACGCGCACGGGCCGTAGTCGATCGTCTCGCCGGAGATCGCCATGTTGTCGGTGTTCATCACCCCGTGGATGAACCCGACCGATTGCCAGCGGGCGATGAGCGCGGCTTGCCGATCCGCGACCGCGCGGAGGAACTCCAAGTACTTCCGAGGGGCGTTCGCTAGTTCCGGGTAATGCCGGGCGATGGTGTAATCGGCCAGCGCCTCGGGGGTCGTCCCGTCTTGCAACGCGGAGGCGTACTCGAACGTCCCGACGCGGATGTGGCTTTCCGCCACGCGGGTTAGGATCGCCCCGCGCCGGGCGGTCTCCCGGAAAACCGGCTCGCCCGTGGTGACGACCGCCAAACTCCGGGTGGTCGGGATGCCGAGGCCGGCCATCGCCTCGCTGATGATGTACTCGCGGAGCATCGGCCCGAGTGCGGCGCGGCCGTCGCCGCCGCGCGAGTAGGGCGTTCGCCCCGAGCCTTTGAACTGGATGTCGACGAGCCGGCCGGACGGGGTGCGATGTTCACCGAGGAGGATGGCGCGCCCGTCGCCGAGCATGGTGAAGCCGCCGAACTGGTGCCCCGCGTACGCTTGGGCGATCGGCCGGGCATCGGCCGGGAGAACTTGGCCGGCGAACAGCCGAGCGGATTCGGATCCGAGATCGAGCCCGAGTTCAGCCGCGAGCCGGTGGTTCAGGATTGCGACGCGCGGTTCCCGAACCGCGGCCGGGGTGGCCGGTGAGAAAAGAACGCTGGGCAACTGCGCGTACGTGTGTTCGAATCGCCAGCCCGCTGCGGGCATCGCATTCCTCCGGGCAACTTCTCTCCCGATTCAATTGTACCGCCCGGGGCCAACTGGATGTGCGCCATTCGCGCGAGAGCCGTTTTGTTAGCCCGACGCGCCAACCAAACACTGTTCGCAAGTTCGCGCGGCGCGACGGATCGCCCGGTGGGCGAGTCCGTCGAACCGCGGCGAGGGCGACTTACAAGATGCCGCCGTGGATGCGCTCGGGCGTCAGGTGCGAGGGCTGGTCGGTGAACCAGAAGCGCCGGAAGACGTCGCCGATTTGGCGGTAGTTCTCGGATTCGTTGATGTGGACTTCCATCCGCTGAACCGGATCGCTCGGGTACAGGTTCAGGCAGCCCGTCGCGGACAGACCGCACCCGACTACGGCGAGCATGACGATGCGACGGAGCATGACCAACCCCTCTGGCTTGCTGCAGGCGACCCAAACTTCCCCGGTATCCCCCCCGGGCGGCGTCTCGGCGGAATTCACCGCCGACCAACGCCGATTCTTGGGCCGTACCATTCCTATCGGCAGCACCGCGCCAGACCTTCAAACGAATCCAAACAATTCGACCCGCACGACCGATAAAATCGGACGCGGGGCTTCGGGGCGCGGGGTTGGCGAACTTGGGCAAGCAGTCAGCGGGGTTTGAGCGGGAAGTCCCCGTTGCCCGAGGGTTCCGGAATCCCCGCCGTGGGGGTGAGTTCGGAGCCGACGGGAACGGGTCGCGGCGCGGGTTTGCGCATCTTGCGCTTCGGTTCCACGACTTTCTTGGCGTCGCGGACTTTCTCTTCCATGATTTTGCCGGGCTGGAACGTCACGACGTTCTTGGCCTCGACTTCCACGGCGTCGCCGGTGCGGGGATTCCGGGCTTTCCGCGGCTTGCGGCGCTTGACCTCGAAGACCCCGAAATTGCGGAGTTCGATGCGGCCCTCCCTCACCAAGGTATCGACGATGGCGTCGAAAGTGAGTTGGACGATTTCCTTCGTCTTGATCTGCGGCAGTTGCAACTTGTCGGATATGAGCTTGACAATTTCTTTTTTGGTCACGGATCGATCCCCGGCAGGATGGGGCCATACGGCTTCGGTTTCGTTGCCAAGTCTAAGTACCCCAACAACTAATGTCAAGGCCCGGGATTCCGAAAGCCCGCTGACGACCCGTTGTCAGCCGCGGAGCAACGTCCGGGCGATGCCGCTGAGAATGAGCAGCGTCGTCAACACGCCGAGGATCCATTCGGGGTTCTGCTGGAGCCGGGCGGTGAACAGCCGCCCGGCATCGGCGAGCGCGTGACGGGTGCGGGGTCGCTTCAGCGATTGGCGCACGGCCACCATCTGGGCTTCGAGCGAAGCCTTCGCGTAAGCCCAGTCCATGGCCACGGCTTGGCGTTGATCCGGCAGCAACTCGCGGAGCACCGAGATGGCTTGCGGTTGACCCGCGAGCGCGAGTACCGAGCCGCCGATTCGCTCCAGCGCTTTGTAGCGCGGCCGGCCGCGGCGGAGCAGCTCCCGGAGATCGCGAAAGCCGATGAGCGCCCGGTAGACCATCTCGGCGGACAGGAGCGGTTCGCTCGGAACCGCGAGCACGTTCTGAAGGGTCAGCCAAGCCGCGTGAAGTTTCCGCAGGTACGCGAGCTGCCGATAACTGCTGCGGCGGTCGTCCGATTGCGGAATCTCCGGGACTTCGACCAAGCCGGGCGGGATGGCGAGAATCGGCTCGGGCAAGGGGAGTGGAACGGTAGGAAGTGAGGGCGTCCGGACGATTTCCGCTTCGACGATCACCTCGGTTTCGAGAATCGCCGGCGGCGGTGGGGAAACGGGGGCGGTGGCCCCGATGGGCGAGAGATCGATGAGGTGCTGGGGAGCTTCGACCGGCTTCGGTTTCGGGGCCGGCCGGCGCGCCGGCTTGCGCAGCGCGACGGTGGGCGCGTTCGCCTCCGCGGAAGACGTGAGGGCAATGAGGGCTTGGGCCAGCCGGTTCATCCCCTCGGTGACGACCTCGGGGTGTTTGAGCTGATGCGGGCGGAGCATCTCCATGCGGGCGAGTGCGTTCATCTCGGCTTGGGCGGGGTCGATCGGCCCGGCGGGGAGTCCGAGCAGGGCGCGCTCCTCCGGCGGCCACGGACCGGGGGGGAGTTTCAACCACGGCAGGAGCAGCGCGGTGTTCATCGGTGGGCGGTCTACTTTTCCGAAACGCGGACGGTGACGCGGACGCGGACCTTCAGAACGAGTTCACCGTCCGTGAGTTCATCGGTCTGCTCGGTCGTTCCGTAAATGAAGTTCATCGTCGAGTTGGGGTGGGTCGGCTCGCGCGG
>JANOSQ010000944.1:0-1884 GCA_031415915.1 Fimbriiglobus sp.
GAGAAAGAAGAGGGCGCGGAGAAGATCCATGAATACGAGTTGGATTGGCTCTTTCCGCTTCATCTCTCCGCGCACTCTTCTTTCTCCGCGGTGAAAATCTTCCTTCTTCTCTTTGTGCAGAACACGAGACACCCATGTTCCGCTTCGACCATCTCCCCGTACCGGCGATCACCACAGCGCTCCCCGGCCCCATCGCCACCGGCTTGCTCGCGCGCGATGCCGTCTTCGTCTCCGGGTCGTACACGCGCGTTTATCCGCTCGTCGTCGCGGAAGGCTCCGGGGCCGTGATCGTCGATGTCGACGGCAACCGCTTCCTCGATTTCACCGCCGGCATCGCCGTGACCAACACCGGCCACTGTCACCCGGCTGTCGTCGCCGCGATCCAAGATCAAGCGGCGAAGCTCATCCACATGAGCGGCACCGATTTCTACTACCGCCCGCAGATCGAACTCGCCGAGCGACTCGCGGCCGTTGCCCCCGGCCCGTCACCGAAGAAGGTCTTCTTCTGCAACAGTGGAGCGGAAGCGGTGGAAGCGGCGCTGAAACTCGCCCGCTGGCACACCCACCGCAGCCGGGTGATCGCGTTCATGGGGGCCTTCCACGGCCGCACCTACGGGGCCATGTCGCTGAGCGGGTCGAAGCTCACCCACCGCCGCGGCTTCTCGCCGTTGGTGCCCGATGTCCACCACGTCCATTTCCCGCGCGAATGCACGAACACCTGCGCGACGGCCGGTTGCCAGCTGGTGCGCGACCTCGAAGAGGAGTTGTTTCACCGCACCGCGCCGCCGGAGGAAGTCGCGGCGATCTTCGTCGAACCGATCCAAGGCGAAGGGGGTTACCACGCTCTGCCCGCCGGGTGTTGGCCGGCCCTGCGGGCACTCTGCGACAAGTACGGCATCTTGCTGGTCGTCGATGAAATCCAATCGGGGATGGGCCGCACGGGCACGATCTTCGCCGTCGAAACCAGTGGCATTGAACCGGACATCATCTGCACCGCGAAGGGAATCGCATCGGGGTTGCCGCTGGGTGCGATCATCGCGAAGTCGGACGTGATGGACTGGCCCCCCGGCAGCCACGCCAGCACCTTCGGCGGGAATCCGGTTGCTTGCCGGGCGGCACTGGTGACAATCGACTTGCTCGAACGGGAATATTTGGCGAACGCCCGCGAACGGGGAGCGGAGCTTCTCGCGGGATTGGCCGAACTAGCTTCGCGCTACCCGATGTTGACCTCGCCGCGCGGTCGGGGGTTGATGATCGCCGTCGATACCCCGAGTGCGAAGGTGCGCGAAGTGATCATCGACCACTGCTTCCGGGCGGGTTTGCTTCTGCTCGGCTGCGGGGAAACGGCCATCCGCTTCTGCCCGCCGCTGTGCATCACTTCGGAGCATGTCCGCATTGCCCTCAGGATTTTGGAATCGGTCGTCGCCGAGATAGGCCATGCCGAACGCAATCCCGCCAATAAACTCGAAGCAGGGAACTGAATTGGTGTCGATTGTCTGAGACGTGGCTCTGGGACTCATAAATTGTGAGCTTTTTTATTGCCAACGAACAGGTGACCATGCCGCAAGCAAGAATCAACGAGAAGAATCGCACGAGCGGTTGGCCACCCGTCGTGGGCGATGCTCGAATCTACTTCCTCGACCAACTACGGCAGGCGAGACTTTCAGCTCAGAAAGATTCTGAGTTGTTCGATCAACTTCTCTTCGTCTTCGAGCGAATAGGTTGTTTCAGAATGAGGAAAACAGGTACTCTTAAGTTCTACGAAAAGTCGCTTCTTGATTTGGCAGACAAGTCACCTTTATCGCGGTGCAAAAAGTCGCCGTATCATTCGGACGCAAACGTCTTATTCACGCTCGTGCATGAAGCACGCAACGATGCTCTCCA
>JANOSQ010000945.1:0-7731 GCA_031415915.1 Fimbriiglobus sp.
GAAGTTCACGTCCGGCAATCGCCAACCGAGTTGCTCGGCGACTTCCAGCCCCATCGTCTTCTTGCCTTCGATGCGGTACGGCTCCTTCAACGTGCTGAGGTCGACCCAGCCCATTCGCTCCGCGCCGTCATCACGATCTTCCCGCAGTCGTTGATAAGCCCGTTCACGCGGAACGCCTTGGCCCCGTACAAATGCGGCTCGAACTGGCTCACCACCGGCGTATCGGCCGGCATGAAAACGAAGCACTCCATCCCGGCGCGGGCCGCGTAAGCCGCGGCGGCACCGCCCGCGTTCCCCGCCGTCGGCAGCGCGACCCGTTTGACGCCGAGCCACTTGGCCATGCTGATCGCTGCGGTCATCCCGCGACTTTTGAAAGCCCCCGTCGGCAGTTGGCTCTCGTCCTTCACCCACAACTTCGACAGTCCGAGTTGGCCACCGAGACGGGGGCAATCCAGCAGCGGGGTCATGCCCTCGCCGAGGGTCACCGGTTCGACATCGAACGGCAGCGGCAGCAGTTCCCGGTAGCGCCAGAGGCTCGGCGGCCGCGCGGCGATCATCGCCGGGGTCACGAGCTTCCGCACGGCATTGAGGTCGTAGCGCACCCAGATCGGCCGGCCGGCGTGGAGTCCGTGGAGTTGCCCGGCGGGCAAGCGGGCGCCGTCGATGGCCCCTTCGAGATGTGTGACGGTGGAGTTCATATTCGGAAAGTGTATGGACAACCCGCTATAACACGCCAATCCTCTCCGCCGCTTCATCGCTCGTCTTCCATCGCACGGGTTCCGCCCATGATCGCCCCCGCACCGGACAGCGTTTCCGAAGCCCCCTACGAAGCCCCGCTGCCCCCGACGCCGTGGTCCTGGCGCCTCGGCATCGGCGCCGGCGTGCTCGTCCTGGTGCTGGCCACCTACGGGCTGCACGGCCTCTTCGGCGATTCCGTCCGGCCGCGGTTCCAAGCGGGCATGGGCATCCTCTGTTTCCTCGGCGTCGCCGCGTGCTTTTCCAAGAGCCTGCAATCGGTGCGGTTGAAGACGTTGCTCTGGGGTATCGGTTTGCAGTTCGCCTTGGCCGTGGCCGTGATTCACTCCAAAGAAGTCCGCGCCGTGTTCGAGATCATCGGCGTCGGGATCAAGTACTTGATCCAAGCCTCGGACAAAGGCGCCGAGTTCGTCTTCGGAACACTCGCCAAGCCGGGGGAAATGGACAAGGTCTTCGGAAAGGATCAGGGTTTCGTCTTCGCGTTCAAAGCGCTGCCGCCGATCATTTTCATCTCGGCGTTCTTCAGCGTCCTCTACTACCTCGGCGTGCTCCAGTTCTTCGTGCGTCTGATGGCCCGCGGCATGATGTACGTCATGGGCACGAGCGGGGCGGAGACGCTCTCCGTCGCCGCGAACGTCTTCATGGGCCAGACCGAAGCCCCTCTGATCGTCAAGCCGTTCGTCCCGAAGATGACCCGCTCCGAACTCCTCGCGCTGATGGGCAGTGGCATGGCGCACATTTCGGGTGGGATGATGGCCGTTTACATCAGCTATGGGGCCGACCCCGTCGCGATTCTGTGTACCTGCGTTATGGCTTGCCCCGCGAGTTTGTACCTGACGAAGTTGATCCTGCCGGAAGCCGGGAGGCCCGCGACGATGGGCGATGCTCGGATCGATGTGAAGACGCCTTACGTCAACGTGATCGATGCCGCCGCCGGTGGGGTGAAGGACGGATTGTGGCTGGCCCTCAACGTCGCTGCGATGCTGATCGCGTTTTTGGCCTTCATCGCGCTGTTCAACTTCATCATCGGGGCGATCAAACCGGGGTTGATCCAAGCGGGTGTGCCCGCGGCGGACTTGGCGTGGTGGGCGGACGACTTGAGCTTGGAGAAAATGTTTGGCACCCTTTTCGCCCCGGTGGCTTTTCTCTTGGGGGTGGAATCGGGAGACCGAGAAAACGTCGGCACGTTGCTCGGGATCAAGCTCGCGGCCAACGAACACGTCGCTTTCTTGAAGCTCAAAGAGTGGAAAGCGACGGAAGGCGTCCTTTCCAAACGCTCGCAGGATCTCGCCGTGTTCGCGCTCACCGGCTTCGCGAATTTCTCCTCCATCGGCATCCAACTCGGCGGCATCGGCGCCTTGGCGCCGGAACGGCGCTCCGACCTCGCCAAACTCGGGCTGAAGGCTCTGCTGGTCGGGTTCCTCGCGACCCTCATCAATGCGGCCATCGCGGGTTTGCTGATGTAAGGGAGAAATCGCGTTCTAAGCTTGGGTTCCCGAGCTTGCGCCGCGCGAGACCGTCCGATGAATCCGCCGCTCTCCGGCACCAATACCATTTGGACGACCCCTAGCCCGAACACCCGGCAAGGCTCACCGTCGCCCGCCGAGATGCTGCGCCGCGCGCACATCCGACTCGCCGAGCGATTCGACCCGTCCAAGACTCGGCACAAACCCCTCTCGATTCTGCGCCAAGAAGCCCGGCGGTTGCTCGACCAATACTTCGAAGTGGAATGGCACGCGTTGTCGAAGCCCGACCGCGACAAGCTCATCGAGGAGATTTTGACCGAAGCCCCCGGGTTTGGGCCGCTGGAGGAACTCTTTCGCGACGAGGGCACGAAAGAAATCATGGTGATCGCAGCGACGCAAATCATCGCGAAAAAAGGGGAGGCGTGGTTGCCGACGAGCGTCCGTTTCCGCGATGCCGGCCAATTCCGCAGCTACCTGACCCGGCTCTCCGAAACGGGGGAATCGCTGGTGCCGACGCCCGTCGCCAGCGGCGGATTCGACGTGCGGCTTTCCAACGGCTTCCGCGTGATCGCCGTGCTCCCGCCCGAAATCTTGGATCAACCCCCGCTCGTGCTGTTTGTGCGGAGCGAACCGTTGCCGATACCGCGCGGGGCCTCGTCGGTCGTGATGTCCCCGTTGCACCGCAATCTCCCGAGCGGGAGTATCCAATCGCCGCTTCCGCCCGCCGCCCCCCCGAGCGGAGTCGTGGCGACGCCGCCCCCGCGTCAGTCGGGCTTCGTTACCACTCCTGCGCCACGGATCGTCGAGGATCCGCACACCCGCCTCAAGCAGCGCGTCACGGAGCGGATCATCGCCAAGTGCGCCGCCGCGGGGGTCTACGACCTCTCCGCGATCCCCTCGGGGGAACTCCAGCGGGTCATTCACGCCCACGTCCTCGAGCTTTCGATGCTCGACCGCGTGGCCGTGGACGAGACCGCCAAGGAGCGAATGGTTCTCGAGATTCTCGCGAAAATGAACCGGTGAACGGGACGGAACTCGAGCGACGGACCGCATGCCTCTCTCGGCAAGCTCCGAATTGTGTCCCCGTGCATTCGGCCCGTCGCTCATGCGTCCGGGTCGCAAAACGCGCCTGCTAAGGCTGGCGCGGCTCGACCGGAGCCGCGGTTCACGTGCTCGTCCGGCGGATGTACTTGCGGAGGATGTCGTTCGCGGTCGAGGACATCTCCGCCCCGCTGATCGACTTTTTCTTGTTGCTCTTCTTCATCGGGGTGCCATCGGCGTTGACCGCGGCCACGTCCATCACGGTGCTCCCTTCGGGCACTTGGGGGACGGCGCCGGGTTCGTCGTCCAGTCCGAGGAGCATCGCGGCGGCGCTGTCGTGTTCGCTCGATTCGTCGGAGAGGGGATCGGCGGCGCCGGCGATCTTCACCGGTGTCGTCGAAAGCTGGGGTGTGCTTTTAGTCGCCGGGACGTGGGGCGCGATGGTCGCTTTCAATTTGTTGGCGGTGCTCGGCGAGACGGCTTTCAGCGCCTCGGGGAGCGGGGTGCTGTCCGTCCGGCGTTTGATCGGGGCGATGTCGAGTTTGAAATCGAGCGGCCCGAGTTTCAAACGGTCGCCGTTGAAAACTTCGACTTCGCCGCTCACGACTTCATCATTGACGATGGTGCCGTTGGTGCTGCTGAGATCTTGGACGAAGACTTGGCCATCGCGGATGAGAACCGCGCAGTGCTGTTTGCTGACGGCTTGGCTGGCGGGGCGGAGGTTGCACTCCGGATCCCGACCGATCACGAATTTCGCGCCCCCGATCGGGATGGCACGGCCTTGGTTGGCCCCGGCGGCGGTCACGATCAAATTGACTTTCATGGGTTCCGAGCGTCCTCCACAATGCGTTCGGAGATCGGGTACCGGGAGATGTCGGTCCGCGAAGATCCGCAAACGGCTACTGGTTTTCCGGGCTAAATTCCAGTGGGGGGATTGGCGCCGCCGCATTCGGCGTTCCGACCCTTTATACTATTCGGTAAGCGTGAAGCTTTCCTCACACAGATTCTAGCCGGCGGGTTGGGAATTATGCAACGATTATTTTCCGGAATGGGGCCCGCGGGCGTCTTGGCTCTCCTCGGCTGGTTCGTCGGCTGCGGCGGTCCGACCGTGCCCGCAGCGCCGACCGGCCCGGCGAAACCCCATGCCGGGAGAACGCTGACGATCGCCGTCGCCGACCCCGCGCTCGGTGCGGAGATCCGTGGCCGGGCCCAAGCGTGGGCGAATCGCAGCGGTGCTAAGATCACGGTCGTGACCGACAAACCGCCGGGGGAAATCGCGGAGGCGGATATCGCCGTCGTCCCGCAATCGGGGATCGCCGGCCCCGCCTCGCGCGGGGAGTTGGTCGCGGTGCCCGACTCGTTCACGGGGAATGGCAAAGTTTTCCGCTGGGACACCCTGTTCATTCCGTTTCAATCGGCGCTGGTGCAATGGGGGTCGGAAACCGTGGCCGTGCCCATCGCCGGCGACGGGTTGGTTTGCGTCTACCGGGCGGATCGGTTCCGCGATGCCGATTCCGCCAAGGTGTTCCGCGAGCGATTCCAGCGCGACCTCGCCCCGCCGAAAACGTGGGACGACATCGCCGACATCGCGGCCGCATTCCATCGACCCGGCCAGCCGAGCCTACCGCCGCTCCCGGCCGAGCCCGCGCGGGCACTCGCGCTCTTCCACCAACTCGCGGCCTGCTTCGACCGCGCTCCGGGTACGACCGGCAACAAGCAACAGACCGGCGCCACCCGTGCGCTGTCGTTCCACTTGGACCTCGAAGGGGAAAGATTCCAACCCCGGATCGACGCCCCCGCGTTCGTGGCGGCCTATTCTTGGTTCCACGCCACCGCCGCGTACCGGCCCGCCTCAGCCGGTGACCCCTTGGCGGCGCTGAGCACCGGCAGTGCCGTCGTCGCGGTGCTGAGCCTCCGCGAAGTGGCCCGCTTGCCGCGCGATCCGATGACCGGGGCGATCTCGGAGGTGTTCGGGATCGCGCCCGTGCCGGGTACGCGGAACTTCTACAACGCCGACAACCAGTTGCAACTCGCGGTCGGCGGGCGGAACGCGATCCCCTATTTGGGGGACAACGGGGCTTACGCCGTCGTTTACAAAAAGAGCGCGAACGCCGCGGCCGCGTGGGATTTCCTGAACGATTTGGCCGGGCCGGAGGGCAGCGCCGGCACGCTGGGCGAGAGCCAGCTCGGCGCCGGCCCCGTCCGCGAAGCGCACGTTGCCGGGCAGAGCGGCTTGGCGATTTGGCAGCGGTACGGCTTCGACGAATCGCGCACGAAGGATCTCGGTGCCGCGATGCTCGCCTACACCAACTCGACCGTCGCCAATCCCGCGCTCCCGCTGCGGACACCCGACGCGCAGAAGGTCTATGCGATCTTGGATGCCCAACTGCGCCGGGCGGCGAGCGGTCAAGCCTCCGGTGCCCAAGCCGCGACCGCGGCCGCCAACGCTTGGGCCGAGCACGATCAAACGCAGGATGCCGCGCAGCTGAAACTCTGGCGCCGCAAAGCCGCCGGGTTGGATTGACGGTTGCGATCAGTGCCGGAAGTGGCGGATGCCGGTGAAGAGCATGGCGATGCCGTGTTTGTCGCAGGCGGCGATGCTCTCGGCATCCTTCACCGAGCCGCCCGGTTGCACGATGGCCACGACCCCGGCCGCGGCGGCGAGTTCCACGTTGTCCGGGAAGGGGAAGAAGGCGTCGGACGCGAGTACGCTGCCCTTGGCTTTCACCCCCGCTTTGCGGATGGCGATGGTCATCGACTCCACGCGGGACATCTGCCCGGCGCCGACGCCGACGGTGGTGTACGCCCCCGGTTGCGGCGCGGCCCCGAGTACGATGGCGTTGCTCTTCACGTGCTTGCACACCAGCCAGGCGAACCAGAGGGCCTCGTACTCCGCGGGCGTCGGCCGCTTCGCCGTGACCGCTTGCCACTTCGTGAGGTCGTCGGCCCCTTGATCCCGCGCCTGCACCAGCAAGCCCCCGTCGACCCGCCGCATGTCCATCCCTTGCGACCGGCCGACGAGTGCCCCCGTCTTCAGGATGCGCACATTCTTCTTCCATCCTTTCAAGGCGTCGAGCGCGGCCGGGTCGAAGTCCGGCGCGACGATGCATTCGACGAAACGCTCGCCGGACATCACCGCGGCGGCGGTCTGCGGGTCGATCTTGCGGTTGAAGGCGAGGATGCCGCCGAACGCGGAGACCGGATCGGCGTCCCAAGCGAGGTTGAACGCATGCGCCAGCGAGCCGGCGGTGGCCGCGCCGCAGGGGTTGTTGTGCTTGATGACGGCCGCGGCCGGCTCGGTGAACTCGCGGACGAGGTTCAGCGCCGAGTCCATGTCGAGGATGTTGTTGTAACTCACTTCTTTGCCGTGCAGGAACTCGGCGTTGGCGATGCACGAATGCTCGGGTTTCGGGATCTCGCGGTAGAACATCGCCTGCTGGTGCGAATTCTCCCCGTGGCGGAGCGGGCGGACTTTCTCGAACATCGGCATGAAGGTCGCGGCGAGCGTGGTGCTGGCGAGTTCCTTGCTGCCGGCGCCGGGGTTGAAGTACTCGTGGATCGCGCGGTCGTATTCCGCGATGCGCTCGAACGCGGCCCCGGCCATCCGCCGCCGGGCTTCCAACCGCGTCTGCCCGTTGTTCGCCTGCAATTCTTGTGTGAGCTGCCAGTAGTTGGCCGGATCGACGAGCACCGACACGGCGGCGAAGTTCTTGGCGGCGGCGCGGATCATACAAGGCCCGCCGATGTCGATGTTTTCGATCAGCTGGTCTTCGGTGATGCCGCCCTTCGCCAGCACTTGCTCGAACGGGTAGACGTTGCACACGACGAGGTCGATTTCGATGAGTCCGCTGCGGGCGAGGGTGAGCATGTGATCGCGGTTGTCGCGCTTGGCGAGCAACCCGGCGAACACTGCGGGGTGGAGCGTCTTCACCCGTCCGTCGAGGATTTCCGGGAAGTGGGTCAACTCGCTGACATCGCGCACGGGTAGGTTGGCCGCGACGAGCGCGGCGTGCGTACCGCCGGTGGCGAAGAGCTGCACCTTGTAGGTACCGCTCAATTCGCGGGCCAGTTCGATCAGCCCGGTTTTGTCGGACACGGAAAGCAAAGCCCGGCGCAGCGGTCGCAGCATCGCGGAAACCCCATCGGACGGTCGCGGGAGATACCTCCGTATCTTATCGAAGCGCCGGCCCCCCGATGTGCGGGTCGGAATACGAGCCGGATGCGTGAGCGACGGACCGCACGACTCTCGGCCAGTTCCGAATCGTGTCCCACGCAATCGATCCGTCGCTCACGTAAGCGTCCGGCTCGTCCGGCGCAACGCGCTGTAAGGCGAGCGGCAGCACTTGATTCACCTGCCGCACGGCTTGATCGTGATGTCGTACTTGCGAAGCGTCCGGGACCGAGCCAGCCTCGCCTCGTACGGCTCCATCTCCTTCTTCGAGAGTCGGATGCCGTTACGGTAGTCGCC
>JANOSQ010000946.1:0-3405 GCA_031415915.1 Fimbriiglobus sp.
CGGCAGCTCACGCAGCCGGCTCGCCGACGGATTCAGGCGCGGCCTCAATCGGCCCGTGACGCCACGATCCATTACACGGCCGTGTCTGTCCAGCGCGGAGGCTCGACGTAAGTCCTAGGGGGGCTTGGTCTGTCCAGAAGAAATCGGTCTGTCCAGCTTTTTTTCGGTCTGTCCAGAGGGGGGTGGGGGGTGCCGCGCTGGACAGACCGACGCGACCACCATCGCCGGAGTCCGAAGCGTGAAGGATCTCCCACTACGGGAATAACGCAGTCGGGGTGCGATGTCGGTAGGCGGGCGATTTTTGGCATCGCGACCCATCGCGGCTTCCGTTCGTCATCCCGTTCCGTAAAATAGCGACTTGCGAATTCGCGAGACCTCGAATGCCCGCCTTCCCGACGTCGCGCGGCCAGCCGCTCCCCCTCGGTTCCAGCCGCGCCGGGAACGGGATCAACTTCGCCGTCCTCAGCCGCCGCGCCGAGAGCGTGACGCTGGTGATCCTGCCGGAAACCGGCGGGCGAGCGCTCGCGGAAATCCCGTTCGATCGGAAGATGAATCGCACGGGGGATCATTGGCACATCGAAGTCGAGGGGCTACCCGCGCTCTTCTGCTACGGCTTCCGCGTGGCCGGGCCCAAAGGGCCGATGAACCGCTTCGACCCGACGCGTTTGCTGATCGACCCCTGTTCGACGGCCATCTCCAACGGGGCGACGTGGGCCAACACGAACGAGGTCGATCCCGAGCGAACCACGCGGCGGAGCTTGTTCGTGCGTTCCGCTCCCTACGATTGGGGCACCGACGCCCAATTGCGGACGAGGCCCGAAGATTCGATCATCTACGAACTGCACGTCCGCGGCTTCACCGTCGGCAAAGATTCGCACGTCGCCGCGCCGGGCACCTTCCGCGGGCTGGTCGAGAAGATCCCATACCTGTCGTGGCTCGGCATCACCGCCGTGGAATTGCTGCCGGTGTTCGAGTTCGACGAGTGCGATTGCCCGTTCCAAGATCCCGTGACGGGCGAACAACTCACGAACTTCTGGGGCTACAACCCCATCGGGTTCGCCGCGCCGAAGTCGGCGTTCGCCGCGACGGGCGCGACCCACGGCCAAGACGACGAATTCCGCGACATGGTGAAGGCCTTCCACGCGGCGGGGATCGAAGTCTACCTCGACGTCGTCTTCAACCACAGCGGGGAAGGGGACGACCGCGGGCGAACCTACCACTTCCGCGGCTTCGACAACGACCTCTACTACCTGCTCGACGACGAAGGCCAGTACCTGAACTTTTCGGGCGTCGGCAACACGATGAACTGCAACCACCCCATGGTGCGGGAGTTGATCGTGACCTGCCTGCGCTACTGGGTCACGGAGATGCACGTCGACGGCTTCCGGTTCGACTTGGCGTCGGTGCTCGGCCGGGATCGGCGGGGCAACGTGATGGTGAACGCCCCGGCCATCGAGATGATCGCCGACGACGGCATCCTCGCGGGGACGAAGTTGATCGCCGAACCGTGGGACGCGGGCGGGGCGTACCAAGTCGGGCAGTTCGCCAAGGGGAACCGCTGGGCCGAGTGGAATGACCGCTACCGCGACGACGTCCGCCGGTTTTGGAAGGGGGATCTGGGCCTCACGGCGCTGATGGCCAGCCGCGTCTGCGGCAGCGCGGACATCTTCGACCCCGTCGGCGGGACGCCGGGGCAGTCGGTCAACTTCATCACTTGCCACGACGGCTTCACGCTGATGGATCTGGTGAGCTACAACGACAAGCACAACGCGGCCAACGGGGAAGAGAGCCGCGACGGCCACGGCGACAATTGCTCGTGGAACAGCGGGGTCGAAGGGCCGACGAACAAACCGGCGATCCGGGCCTTGCGCGAGCGTCGGGCCAAGGGCCTGATCGCGACGCTGTTGCTATCGCAGGGCGTGCCGATGCTGTTGGCTGGGGACGAGCACTTGCGGACGCAGCAGGGGAACAACAATGCTTGGTGCCAAGACAACGAGCTGTCGTGGATCGACTGGCGCCTCGCCGAGACGAACGGCGGGTTCGCGAGATTCGTTCGCGAACTCATCTGGCTCCGCCGGCGCCACCCCGTGCTGCGGCGCAGTCGCTTCTTGCGGGGGTCGATCACCCCGCTCACGGCCGATATCCGCTGGCACGGCACCAAGCCCGAGTTGCCCGACTTCCGCCCGGAATCCCAACTGCTCGCCTACACGCTGGACGGTCGATTCCACGGCCGCGAGGACTTGGAACTCGACCGGCCCGACAACGACTTCTTCGTCGTGATGAACGGCGCCGCCACCGGGGAAGTCATCACGGTGCCGAAATCGCCGACCGGCCGACGCTGGCGTTTGCTGATCGACACCGCCGCCGCCGGCCCGGACGACTTTTTTCCCGAAAACTCGGGTGCTGTCGTGCCTTCGGGCGCACCCCTGTCGGTGGCCGGCTTCTGCCTCGTCGTTCTGCTGTCCGAGTCGCAAGCTTGACAGCCGGCCCGCAAATCGCCCGCGCCCCGGCTCGCGCGGGAGATGAACTCGCGTTAACCCCGGCATCCAAGTCCCACGAGGTTCCGCACCGCGGAGTCGAGTTCGCTGCACCCAGAAGGTCCCGGCTGCCGCCCCGCACGAAAGTGTGTGCCATGATCGGGCAATCCTCTCGCGTGCCCATCGTCGAGGCTTGGCTGGTGCCGACATGAACATCTGCCCGATTTGCCTATTCGTGAACCCGGCTGGAACCGATTCCCGCAATCGCTGCGGGAAATTCAAGTTCCGCGAGAACGGCGTCGCCACGGCGACCGCCGATCGCCCGACCACGGCCCTCACACCCAGCCCGTTTTGGCCCGACAGCGCTTCGCCGCGTTCCGAAACGTCCCCGTCGATCCTCACGCGTCCCTCGGCGAGCCTGAAACACGCCGACACCATCCGTCCGACACCCGATCACTTCGATTCCCCGACCAAGCACCTCCTCAGCAGCGACACCGCGTCCGACCGGGCCACGCCGATGCCGGGCACGCGCATCGTGCTGAGACCGAAACTCGAAGTGATCCGCGGGGAGAAACTCGGCGCCGGCTTCCCGATCCTCGAAGGCAAGAACGTCCTCGGTCGCACGGTGCATCAACCGGTCGATATCGACTTGACGGCCCAAGAGCCGGTGGAACGCGTCTGGACATCGCGCCAGCACACGTGCATTCAGTTCGATGGCCGCGTGGTGTTGATCGAAGATTTGAACAGCTTGAACGGCACGTTCGTGAATCGCACCCGCCTCTTCCCCGGTCAGCAACGCGTACTCCAACCCAACGATGTCATTCAAATCGGCACGGTGCAAATGCGCCTGACCCTGCAAACCGAACGGGTCGATTGCAATTGAATGGGGCCGGATTCTCAAACTCGGCCCCGTAGCTCGGTCGAACTA
>JANOSQ010000947.1:0-2740 GCA_031415915.1 Fimbriiglobus sp.
GGCGGGCGGAGAAGGCCGCCTCGCCGACCATACAATAAACCTGTCCCTGACTGGTCTCGCTCTGGGGGCGCACTTCAGATACGCACATTCGAAGTCAATCGAGTGGCTGATTTCGGTGATAAGAAAATTGTGTTTGTCAGCTACATGCACAAAGGTACCAAGCGTAAGCGACTCTCGAGTTTTGAGAAGGATTTGGAAACCAAGCATTGGGTTCCAAAACACGTCAGGGCGTATGACGTGAAAAAAAACAAACGAGCAGCTGGCTAAGGAAATCGAAGCTTGGACAGAGAAAGAGTCCGACTGAGTGCAAAGGCCAAATCGAGTAGGCACGCTTTCCCCGCCGCTTCCCTAAGATTCCCGTGCGCCCGACGAACGACACAAGACCCCCCGCGCCGGATCGCGTATGTCGCTGCTTTGCCCCCGTTGCTCCCGCGTGCTCGCCGATTCGGGCGAGTCGGTGGACGCACCGCTGTTCTGCATGTACTGCGGCGAGAAGCTCCACGGTCAACCCGCCAGCAGCAGCGACGACACCATGGGCTACGAGGCTCCGCCGGCGCTCGATTCCCAGCACATGATCACCCGGTCGGTGGACGAAGGGGCCGTCGTTGCCCAGAGCGTCGCGGAGATGCCGCCGAGCAGCATCGGTGGCTACCGCCTGTTGAAGTTCATCGGCGCCGGGGGGATGGGCAGCGTCTACGAAGCGGAAGCCGACACCTCCGGGCAGCGCGTCGCGGTGAAGCTGCTCTCGCGCCGACTCGCATCGAACCCGGCGTCGGTGGAACGCTTCCGCCAAGAAGGCCGGCTCGCCAGCCAGATCGCCCACCCGCGCTGCGTCTTCGTCCTGCGAGCCGATACCGACGCGGGCCGGCCGTACATCATCATGGAACTGATGCCGGGGCGGACGCTGAAAGACATGGTCGACGACCGCGGCCCGCTCCCCGTGGGCGAGGCGATCCTGCGGACGCTCGACGTGATCGACGGGTTGATCGAAGCCCACCGCCTCGGGGTGATCCACCGGGACGTGAAGCCGTCGAACTGCTTCCTCACCGAAGACGACCGCGTGAAGGTCGGCGACTTCGGCCTCTCCAAATCGCTGGGCGCCAACCCGGACAAGCAGCTCACGCACTCGGGGGCGTTCCTCGGCACGGTACTCTTCGCCTCGCCGGAGCAGATCCGCGGCGAACCGGTGGGCTACGACACCGATGTCTACGCCGTCTGCGCCACGCTCTACTACTTGCTCGCGGGGCAAGCGCCGCACCAGCACGAGAGCCTGACCGCGGCTCTGGCCAAAGCGATTTCCGAAGCGCCGCCGTCCGTCCGCATCCGCTGTCCGCTGGCGACCGTGGAATTGGATCGGCTCATTTTGAAGGGGCTGGAGCGCGACCGCGAACGGCGGTTTCAATCGCTCGAAGAATTGCGCGAATCGCTGCTCGGATTGCTTCCGGAGCGGCAGGTGCCCGCCCGGCCGCGCTCGCTGATCCTGGCGTACCTTCTCGATTCGACGATCCTCCAGTTCGGCACTTTCCCGCTCGAGTTGCTGTACCAGTATTTCAACGAGACCGCGCCGGGCCCGGCGCGGTTCCTCGACAGCTCACTGATCTCCCACGGGGTCTCCTTCCTGTACTTCTCGCTTTTCGTCGGCTTGTCGGGCAGTTCGCCCGGGCAGAAATTGTTGAAGCTGCGCGTCGTGAGGCTCGGCGGCACCGGCGCGCCGGGCCTCGGCCGCACGGCGCTGCGCTGGCTGGCGTTCAACGCCATCTGGTTCTGGATGGTCTCGGTGCCGATGTTATTCGGGGAGTCGCTCGAGCCGTTCAACACTTTTCTTCTCTATATGGTCACGATGGTCAGCGGCGCGGTTGTGCTCGGCTTCCAGATCCGCCGGACCAAATGCGGTTACCGCGGCGTCCACGATTTCGCGGCGAAGACCCGGACGATCCAACTGCCGCGCGCCCCGAAGCGCAAGAAGCTCGTCAGCCCGTTCCCCAATCCGCTCGACCGCGTCATGAGGTCGAAGCCCGCCCCGCCCGAGATGCTCGGCGGGTTCGTCATCGCCGGCAAGATCTGCGAAATCGGCGACGGCGGCGAAGTCTGGACCGGCGAAGACAAGTCCCTCGGCCGCCGTGTGGTCATCCGCGTCGAGCCGCCGGGCATCGGCGACGATTCGCTTTTCGACGAGCCGATCGTCCGGCCGACGCGCCTGCGTAGCGTCGGCCACGGCACGATTATTTGGTGCGGCGGCGAGCGCGCTGGGGTCGCGTACGTCGCCCCGGCCGGTTCGCCGCTGCCGGATGTCGTGTCGCCCGCAGCGCCGCTGAGCTGGGCCGAGGCGATGCCGATCCTCGATCAACTCGTCAGCGAACTCAGCGATGGCACCGGCGACGGCAGTTCCCCGGACGTGCTCTCCCCGGAACAGATTTGGGTCGAACCGGGCGGTCGTTTGCAGCTCGTCGATTTCCCGATGCCGACGGGGCAGGCCGTGGCCGCGGGGGAAACCAAGTCGCGCTACCCCGGCGGGGCGTTCGATCCGCTCGGCTTCGTGAAGCAGGTGACGGCGCTGATGCTCGAGGGCTCGGCCCGCGCCGGCCACGGCCGAATTCGCGCGCCGCTGCCCGCGCACGCCTCGGCGATCACCAACCGACTGTTCGACGACGGGTACTCTTCCTTGGGGGAGCTCCGGGAAGAATTGGTGGCCAACCAGAGCCAGCCGCCGAGCGTCACCGCAGGGAGTCGGCTCGCCCAC
>JANOSQ010000948.1:0-1765 GCA_031415915.1 Fimbriiglobus sp.
GAGCGCAGCGCGATCGCGTGACCGAGGACTTCACCAACAACCTGTTCAACCTGCTCGAACCGACCGGCCGCTTTTGGGGACTCTCGACGCCATGGCACGCGCAGGATCTGAACGCGCGGTTGAAAGCGAACCCGTCGTACAACTTGTTCCGCCACGCCATCGGCCCGAACCTGGAACCGGTGTGGGAGGAGAAGTGGTCGAGCGCAGCGCTGGCGGCACGGCGGGCGGCGACGCCGCACACCTTCCGGCACAGCTTCGCCACGCACTTGCTGGAGGCGGGTTCGGACATCCGCACGGTGCAGGAGTTGTTGGGCCACGCGGATGTGAGCACGACGATGATTTACACGCACGTGCTGGCGCGCGGTCCGGGGGGCGTGGTGAGTCCGTTGGATCGGCTGTGAGTTCGACCGCGTCACTCGGTTGGAATTACTTTCGCGCCCTGTTTGACTCCGGCGTGCGGCCGAAATCGAACGGCGCCCCCACCTGAAATCGGACGGGACTCCTTGCCGAGCTAGGTCATCCCTCGATTGGGTGGGTGGGGCGGCGGTGGAATGGCGACTCCGAGAATCGTCGCTCGACCCGAGTCACTCCCCGCTGAGCATCCGGGCCACCGGCCGGGTGATCTCGATGTTCTCGAAGATGATCTTCAGCACCACCGTCAACGGCACGGCGAGGAACATCCCCGGTAGACCCCAGAGCAATCCCCACATCGACAGCGCCGCGAGGATCACGAGCGGGCTCAATCCGACGGCCCGGCCGATCCACATCGGTTCGACCAAGGTCGCGGAGACGATGTGGAATGCCAACAGCAAAGCCGCCACCGAGATGGCCCGGGCACCGATGTCGAACTGCACGAAGGCGAACACGACCGGCAGGGCGTAGGCCACGACGGTCCCGACGTACGGGATGAAATTGCAGACGAACGTGAGCACCGCCCACAGCAGCGCGAAGGGGACGCCGAACGCGTAAAGCAGCACGCCGACGGGCAAGGCGAGCAAGAGGCTCGACTTCACCTTGGCTTTGAGGTAACTGATGATCGCCGAGTTGATGCGGCCGAAGATATTGAGGATCTTGTCGGCCCGCTCTTTGGGGTACGCTTTGCGGACCCGCTCCGGGAACCGCGCCGATTCGAGCAAGAGAAAGAGCAAATACAGACCGGACGCGAAAGCTTCGGGCAATCCGACGCGGACGAAATCGAGCATCTTCAACACGCCGAATGTAATGTTCTCGGCGACGATTTCCTCGGGCGACTTCTCGACCGTCGGCTTCGGCCCGACCATGGGGAGCGAGTAGACCCAGTCGCTGAAGCGTTCGATCCAGCCCGACACTTTCACTTTCAGGTCGGCTTGCTGATCGGCGAGTTGAACGAGGTTGCCCGTCACGATGGCGACCAAGCCGAGCAGGATGGCGGTCGTGCCGCCGGCCAAGAGCACGATGGCGACGGGCACCGGTACGTGCTTGCGGAGGCGGTTGTAGTAGGGCATGAGCACGTAGCCGAGGAACGCCGCCAGCAGCAGCGGCCGGAGCACCGAGGCCAACTGGCCAAGAAGGTACCACGACCCCGCAGCGACGATCACCGCATACGCCGCGATGCGGAGCGTCGTCAGGCTGGCCCAGCGGATTTCTTTCGGCGGCGTCATCGGCTTGTTCCCCGGTTCGCAAACACAGATTACATCCGCCGTGGGCATTGGCCACGCTGAGGCGACGGTTCTCAATCGCGGGAAAAGGTTGAAGTCAAACTTGGGATCAACGCGGTTCCAAGCGG
>JANOSQ010000949.1:0-5122 GCA_031415915.1 Fimbriiglobus sp.
CCGCGAGAAATTCAACGAGGGGAATCTGAATGAACACGGCCCTGTTTAGCACCAAACCGTATGAACGCGATGCGTTCGACGCCACCAATGTCCGGTATGGGCATCATCTCCACTACCTGGAACCCCGGCTCGGCCCGGACACTGCTGCGCTTGCGGCCGGGTTTCCTGCCGTCTGCGTGTTCGTCAACGACCGCGTCGGCCGCGACGTGATAGCAGCACTCGCCGCCGCCGGGACGAAGTTGATCGCCCTCCGCTGCGCCGGGTTCAACAACGTCGATCTGACCGCGGCGAAGGAGTACGGGCTGACCGTCTGTCGGGTGCCGGCGTACTCGCCGTACGCGGTCGCCGAACACACCCTGGCCCTTATCCTCACCCTCAACCGGCGAACGAACAAAGCCTACAACCGGGTGCGCGACGGGAACTTCGCGTTGGACGGGCTGATCGGGTTCGACCTGCACGGGAAGACGGTCGGTGTGATCGGAACCGGCACCATTGGCACCATCGTCTGCCGCATTCTGGGCGGGTTCGGCTGCCGCGTGCTGGCGTTCGACCCGAAGGAAAACCCGGACGCGCTGGCGGCCGGGGTCGAGTACGTGCCGCTCGACCGGCTACTCGCCTCCAGCGACATCGTGACCCTCCACTGCCCACTGAACGCACAAACTCGCTACCTGATCGACGCCCCGGCCCTCGCCCGGATGATGCCCGGCGTCATGCTCATCAACACCGGACGTGGCGGGCTGATCGACACAGCCGCCGTTATCCGGGCGTTGAAGGCCGGGCAGGTCGGCTACCTCGGGCTGGACGTGTACGAAGAGGAGGAGGGAGTGTTCTTCGAGGACCAGTCGCAACGGGGTCTCCAGGACGACGTGTTGGCCCGGCTCCTGACCTTCCCGAACGTGCTGGTCACCGGCCACCAGGCGTTCCTGACCCGCGAGGCGCTGGCCAACATCGCCGACACCACGTTGGCGAATGTCGCCCGGTTCGAGCGAGGGGAGTCCTGCCCGAACCGGCTCGGCTCATGATGGAGCATCACCCTTCGGGGCCGGTCGGCGAGTCACGGTCGTGGCGGGTTCGACCCGCAGGTCGAGGGCCGCGATTTTGGCCCGGAGTGTGGGGCGGGCGATGCCGAGGAGGGCCGACGCCCGCGAGAGGTTGCCGTTCGTGAACCGCAGCGCTTCGGCGATGACCTCCCGTTCGACCACCGCGATCAACTCGGCGTGCAGGTCGGTCGGGTCGTTGCCGAGACGGTCCCGAGCGTACCGTCGGACCGCGTCCGCGACCCCCTCGACCGGCTCCGCGGCCGAAGTCTCAGTCGGGCTAGCGGTCGTGCGGAACTCGGTCGGCAGGTCGTCCACCGTCAGCGTCGGCCCGACCGCCCGCACCAGCGCCTGCTTCACCACGCTCTGCAACTGGCGGACGTTCCCGGACCACCGGTACGACGCGAGCCGTTCGAGGGCCGCCGGGGCGATCCCCGTGACCGTCTTGCCGAACTCCGGTCCGTGCCGGCGGAGGAAGTGGGAGACGAGCGGGGGAATGTCCTCCGGCCGTTCGCGGAGCGGCGGCAGCCGGATCGGGCACACGTTCAGCCGGTAGAACAGATCCTCCCGGAACTCGCCGCCGGCCATCATCGCTTCGAGGTCGCGGTTGGTCGCCGCGACGATCCGCACGTCGGTGCGAACCGCTTCCGACCCGCCGACCCGTTCAAACCGCCCGTCTTGGAGTACCCTGAGAATCTTCGCCTGGGTGAGCGGGGTCATGTCCCCGACCTCGTCCAGGAACAGGGTGCCGCCGTGGGCCTGTTCGAACTTCCCGACCCGTTTGCGGTCGGCCCCGGTGAACGACCCCTTCTCGTGCCCGAACAGTTCGCTCTCCAGCAGCGACTCCGGGATCGCCGCACAGTTCACGGCCAGGAACGGCTTGTCGGCCCGCTTGCTATAATGGTAGATGGCCCGTGCGACCATCTCCTTGCCGGTCCCGGTCTCGCCGCGGATGAGCACGCTGGCGTCGGACGGCGCGACCCGGCCGATGGTCTTGAACACCTCCTGCATGACGGGCGAATGGCCGACGAACAGGTCGGTCCGGTCCGCCGTCGGGTCGGCGTCATCGCCCGACAGGACCGCCGGGACGCGCATGAGCCGACCGACCTCGAACGCCCGCTCGACGACGGCGGTGAGTCCGTCCGGGTCGAGCGGCTTGAGGAGGTAGTCGTACGCGCCCTGGCGCATGGCCTCGATGGCCGTCTCGGCCGTCCCGTGTCCGGTCATCAGGACGACCGGCACCTTCGGGTCGATGGCCCGCAGTCGGGCGAGGACGTCGAGACCGGACAAATCGGGCAGCCGGATATCGGACAGCACCGCGTCGGGCCGGACCCTCTCGAACTCGGCCAGTCCCGCGGCGGCGGTGAGGGCGGGCCGAACGACGACGCCGTCCCCCGCGAACGCCAGGCCGAGGCATTCGAGTACGAGCCGGTCGTCGTCAATCACCAACAGCGTTGGCATCCGGGGGTCGTCCGTGTTGCGGGGTCGGTCGCGAAGTGCGCAATTGACAGGGATATGGTAGCCAGACATCCAGCCGGTGCAAGGGACCGTCATCGTCCGCGCGCGATCGCGGTTGCGATGGCCTGGAGCAGTTCCTCGTCGGTGAAGGGTTTCTGGAGGAAGCCGGCGGACCCGGTGGCGACCGCTTCGGCGATTCGCCCGCTCGGGCGGAGGCCGCTCGCGGCCAGGATCACGACGGTCGGGCGGATGGCCCGCAACTCGGCCATCACCGCCGGTCCGTCCTTCACCGGCATCATCATGTCCAGGACGACCGCGGCGACCCGGTCCGCGTTCTGCCGGAATAGCTCCACCGCCTCGTCGCCGCTCCCGGCGGTCATGACCTGATACCCGCCCGCCTCCAGCACGATCTGGGCAGTGGTGAGGATCGATTCCTCGTCGTCCACCACAAGGATTAACTCGCCATGCCCGACGGCCCCATCGCCCGCGTCGCGTTCGACCGGTGTGGCCACGCGGTCCGCAGCGGGGAGGTAGACCGACAATCGGGTGCCGCGGCCCGGTTCGGAATAGACGTTCACGAACCCGTGGTGCGACCGGACGATTCCGAGTGTGGTGGACAGCCCGAGACCCGTCCCCTGGCCGAACGGCTTCGTGGTGAAGAACGGGTCGAACATCTTCTCCTGAACTTCGGACGGGATCCCGGTCCCGGTGTCGGCGACCGCGAGCACGACGTACGGACCGGGCTTCGCGCCGGGAAACAGGGCGACCGCGTTCTCGTTCAGCCGCGCGTTCTCGACGGTGACGTCGAGCGCCCCGCCGTCCGGCATGGCGTCGCGGGCGTTGACGCACAGGTTCATCACCACCTGGCTCAACTGGGTCGGGTCGCCGACCACGGGCCAGGCGTCCACCGCCACCTCGGTCCGCAGAGCGATCAACTTCGGCAGGGTTTGCCGGAGCATGGCTGCCACCTCGTTGACGACGGCCTTCAGATCGACCGGGACACGTTCGCCGTCGAGCCCGCCAGCGAACGCCAACAACTGGCGGATCAGGTTGGCCCCGCGATCCAGGCTGGCGTTCGCGGTGTCGAGGAGGGCACGACGGTCGATCCCCGGTTTGTCCCGCCCGAGCAGCCGGACGGCCATCAAGACCGGGGTGAGGACATTGTTCAGGTCGTGGGCAATGCCGCTCGTCAACGAGCCGACGCTTTCCAGCCGCTGGGCGCGGCGGGATCGGGTCTCCAGCGCCCGCTTCTCCGTCGCGTCGATGTTGATCGCCACCTTTCCGACGGGGTTTCCGTCGGCGTCGCCGAGGAGGGTCCAGTGGGACTCGACGGTCAGCGCCCGGCCGGATCGGGTCGTGTGGCGGAAGTCTCCCGACCACTCCCCGGTCTCGGCCAACCGGGCCTCGGCCTTCCGTAGCGTGACTGGCGACGGCCCCAGAAGATTCGCGGCGATACGACCGAAAACCTCCTCGGCCGTCCACCCGTACATCCGCTCGGCCCCCTTGTTCCAGTAGGTGATGCGGTCATCCCGGTCGCGGACGATGATCGCCTCGGCCACCTGGTCGAGCAGGTCAGCCTGCTCGCGAAGCCGGGTCTCGGCCCGCTTGCGGTCGGTGATGTCGCGGATGAAACCGGTGAACCACCGCCCGGTCCCGGTGTGGCTTTCGCCCACCGCCAACTCGATGGGGAAGGTGCTGCCGTCCTTCCGCCGCCCGATCACCTCGCGGCCGATCCCGATCACCCGCTTCTCCCCGGTGGCCAGGTAGCGGGCCAGGTATCCGTCGTGCTCGTCCCGGTACGGGGTCGGCATGAGCAGGGCGATGTTGTTGCCGATCACCTCTGCGGCCGAATAGCCGAACATCGCCACAGTCGCGGGGTTCACGCTTTCCACGACCCCCCGCTCGTTAATCCGGATGACGGCATCGACCGCCGAATCGACCGCTGCCCGCAGTTGGGATTCCTTGTCGCGGAGGTCGTCCTCGGCCCGCTTGCTCGCGGAACACTCCTGCGCGAGCACGAGGATCAAGTGCCGGGCGTCCGGGTCCCGCACTAGGGACGCGGACGTGCGGACCCACACGTCCGCCCCAGACCGGTGCCGGTACCGCTTCTCGGCGTCGAACGACTCGACCTCCGAGGCCCGAAGCGTTCGGCACAGTTCCCGAAACCGCGGCCAATCCTCCGGGTGAGTGAGGTCCGCGTAGGCGACGCCCGACAGGTCGGCACCGGCGTCAGCGACCAACTTGACGAAGCCGGGGTTCGCGCGGACCACGCGGTCGTCGGGCGTGACGAAGACGATACCGATCCCGGACCGGTGGAAGAACTGGTCGAACAAGTCTGGCTCGGCGGATGAAGGATCGGACATCACGGGCACCACGGGCACCACGGGCAGAACAACCTTGTTCCAGAGTAGCAAATCGGCTGCCAACGGGACCGGCCGTGCAGCCCAACGATCCGCACTGGCCTGAATGGCACGCGAACTGCTTCCCACACTTTACACAGCTTGCCCCCGCCCCAGGAATTGAGACCACCGCCTTCGCCCCGTGTGGTCGCGGAGCCACGCATGATCGGCACCACGGATGTCCCCCCTCAGCAGACTGGCCGGCCGGGAAGTCGCACGCCGCCGTCA
>JANOSQ010000950.1:0-6817 GCA_031415915.1 Fimbriiglobus sp.
CGCGCTGCTGAAGGCGGCCCCGCGTTTCTCGGCGCGGTGTTTCGCCGTAGCGTACAACGGCTCGGCTTGGATGAGCCGGTTGCTCTGTTGCCAGAAGCGGACTTCGTTCGTGTCGCGGAAGAGCCAGCCGTTGGCGACGACCCCGTGCCGACTGACGGGTTGGCCCGTCAACAGGCTCGCCTGGGCCGAGCACGTCACGGCGGGCAGCACCTCCGCCATCGGCGCAGACCAGCCCCCGTTGGCGATCGCCTGCAAACGCGGGGCATGCTTCAGCAAGCGCGGGGTCAGGCCGACGGCGTTGATGAGGACGACGGGTGGCATCAGCGTCGCCGCCGCAGGGTCAACTTGCCGGTATCCTTCATCGCCGAATAGTCGGCGATCAAGCCGTCGGCGGTGAGTACCCCCGTCGTGCGGAAGCTACCGCCGAAGAGCGGGAGCTTCTTTTCCGCCGCGAGGATCTGCCCCTCAGGGGTAGATCCGACGACATCCAGATGCGTGCGGTTGGCGATGGGGAAGACGACCGCGAAGCGGCCGACGACACGCATGTCGTAACCGGTGGCGGTCGGTGTGAGTTTAGCCCGCATCGGCCCATGATGGCCCGATTTGTCGCTCCGCCACTCACCTGTGAAACGCTGAGGGGATTGCGCGGAGGCGGGGCAAATGATAGCGCACCCCAAGGCGAAAACAATCATAAACCTCGGCACGATCATTCCTCCGGAACTTGTCATTGCCGGAGCGCATCTGCGACGAGCAACAGTGTGAACCCGACGATCATCATGAGTGCCGGCACTTTGAGGTCGGCCCAGTGCATGAGACCGTGAATCAATGCGACCGGCGAGAAGCAGAACGCGACGATGGCAAACGGAATGCTTTTGCCAAGGCCGTCGATGACGAGCCAGATCCAACCGATAAGATAAATGATTCCGCCGATGATCTGAAGCGCCAACGCCATAGAGCCCCCATCAAACGGACACGTCGGTGCCGGCGTGTTGATTTCGCACGATGTGAGCCGTTGAAAACAGAATCCGGCAGGCGACGCTGCCGGGTCGCCGGCTCACTGATTGAACAGGAACCCCTTGCTGTTGACGAGGGCCCAGATGATGTTCTCGTAGGCGAGCTTCTTGTTCTTCTCGTGCTTCACGATGTTTTCGCGGGCCAAGCTCAGTTGTTCCGGCGTCGGCTTCTTCGCCTGCGTGAGCAGGAAGAGTTCCGTCACCTTCTCGTCGTCCGAACGCGGGTCCTTGGCCAATTTCTCGGCCCGTGCCCCGGCGCGGGAAATCTTGCCCTGGACTTCGTCCGAGTTCAGCAGGTGCAAGATCATCGCGAGGCTCGCTTCGTTCACCCGTTCGCACTCGCAAGCGCTGATGCGCTGCGGCCGGCCGAGGACATCCAAAAAGTACGACGCGAACGATTCGTCCGGCAGTTGGATGGCCCGCTTCGGAGCGTTCTTGTCCTTCGGAAGCCCGGGGAAATCGGACGGGCTTTCGGTCACGTTGCAGACCGCATCGAAAACCACCTCGGCCTGCAAACGCTTGGGATAGTAACGGGCATACGATTGCTTGTCGGACTTGTTGAACTCGTTGGGCGCGCTCGACAGTTGGTAAGTCCGGCTCTTCACGATGGTCTTGATGAGCGCCTTCAAACTGTACTTGTTCTCGACCAAGTTCTTGGCGAGTTCGTCCAAAAGTTCCGGGTTGCTCGGCGGGTTGGTCGCCCGCATGTCGTCGAGCGGATCGACGATGCCGCGGCCGAAGAAGTGCGCCCAGTAGCGGTTGGCCACGGCCTTGGCGAAGAACGGGTTCTTCGGATCGACCATCCAATCGACGAACAGGTTGCGCGGATCGTCGTCGCCGCCGACGGTGATCGCGTCGCCGTCGAGCGGTTTCATATCGGCCGGTCGCTGCGTCCGCTTGTTCGTGACGCTGCCGGACGACTTCGTGTAAATCGACTGCTTCTGATTTTGGTTGTTGTTGTTCTGCCGGCCGGCCGTCGGGATCGCTTTCTTGCCGACGCGGCCGAAGTACGCGGCGATGCCCCAGTAGTCGTCTTGGGTCCACTTCTCGTACGGGTGGTGGTGGCAGTTCGCGCAGGCCAATCGCTGGCCGAGGAAGACTTGGCTGACGTCGTCCACGAATTGCTCGGGGGTCGTCACCTCCTTGTACCAGACGGTCGCGGGGGATTTCGTTTCGTCGCCGATAGCGCAGACGATGTCGCGGACGAACTCGCTGTAGGGCTTGTCTGTCGCGATCGATTCGCGGATCCAATCGTGGAAGCTGAACGTCCCGGCGGCGCGGTCGGCTTGGCCGCGGCGCTTCACGCGGAGAATGTCGGCCCACTTGTTGGCGAAGTAGAAGCTGTACTCCGGCGTTTCGAGAAGCTTATCGACGAGTTCATCGCGCTTGGTCTTCGAGGTATCCGCGAGGACCTTGGCGACCACATCCACGTTCGGCAATGTGCCGGTGACATCGAGGTAGACCCGGCGGAGGAATTGCTCGTCCGAGCAGAGTTCGCTCGGAGAAATCCCGAGTTCGCGCCACTTGGTCGCGGTGTGTTTATCGACGACGCTCTGGGCGGCGAAATCGAACTTCGGCGCATCGCCGGGCCGGGGGACGACGCCGCGGAAGGTGGCGACGTTGCCGCTGAAACGGACCATCACCGCCGCTTGGCCGGTCATCGACAGCGTCTGCACGAGGCCCGATTCGCCGATGGTGGCTACTTCGGTTTCATTGCTCTCGTACTGGGCCCGCCGGGTCACATCTTCGATAGTGCCGTCGGTGTAGTGGGCGTGCACGACGAGTTGCTGGCGCGATTGGCGATCGACGACGCGGGTCTCGGGGAACACCGTCACCCTGGCGACTTTGGGATCCTTCTCTTGGCCGTAAGGCATGCCCGCGGCGATCCAGCGGCGGAGCAGTTTGTATTCTTCGGAGGCCACGTCCATCTTCTTGCCGCCGCCATGCGGGACGACCCCGGCCCCCTTCAAAAGGAAGAGTGATTGATCGGGCGAGGCCGGCATCAACCGCCGGCCGCGGCTCTCTTTCAGCAGGGTCATATAGTCGAGTTCGGGTTCGAAGCCGAGCAGCGACAAGCGGAACCCATTTTGCCCGGAGATCTTCCCGTGGCAGCCGCCGCTGTTGCAACTCAGCTTCGTGAGCACCGGGGAAATCTGGTTGGCGAAGTTGATCGGCTGGGCGACTTCCGTGCCCTTCACTTCCACCGACACTTTCGCAGTGTGGGTGCCGTGGGTCGCGGTGATCTCGGCGGCGCCATTCGCGATCGGGAAGACCCGTCCGTTAGCATCGACGCGGAGAATTTTCGCATCGCTGACGCTGTACTTGACCTCGGCGGTGAGGTCGAGCGTCTTGCCAGTCTCGCGCGTGCCGGTCAGCGAAAGCTGCGGGGCGTCGTCGATGCCGTTGATAGCGACCTTCGCCGGGTAGGCGTCCAACTTGGTGATCGTCAGCTTCGGATCGGCGGCGAACAATGGCGAGGCGAGCAGCCCGATGAGGGCCGTGGTAATCAGGAAACGCATGGGAGAAGCCCCAGGAGTGAGCGGTGGGATCGAACTCGGACGTTAGCCGGACGCGCACGCGACGGAACGTATCCCTATACGGATCTCGTCCGTCGCATATAGGAATTATAGCAATTCCTTGACGACTTCGCGGTCGTCTTGGATGTACATCGGCCGGCCGCTGCCGTTGGGGAAGGTCTGCGACGGATCGACGCCGATGGCGCCGTAGAGGGTGCTGAGGACTTGGGGGACGCTGTAAGCGCGATCCTTGGGGCGTTCGCCCTTGGCGGTGCTGGCCCCGACGGCTTGGCCCATCTTGAGACCGCCACCGGCGACCATCGCGCTCATGACCGGCGACCAGTGATCGCGGCCCGCGTTCATGTTCACCTTCGGCGTCCGGCCAAATTCGCCCCACATCACGGTGACCACGTCGTCTTGCAGGCCGCGGTCGTGCAGGTCTTGGATCAGGTTGGCGATGGCGATGTCGAGCTTCGGCAATTGCTTCTTGAGCGTGGTGAAGTTGCCACTGTGGGTATCCCACCCGCCGAAGCTGAGCGTGACGAAGCCGACGCCGGCTTCGATGAGCCGCCGGGCGGTGAGGAATTGCTCGACCCCCTTGTAGCGTTCGAGCGTCTTGGCGTCTTCCTTCTTGATGTCGAGGGCGGTGCGGACGACGCCTGCGGTCACCATTTCGATGGCCCGTTCGGTGTAGCTGTCCATGCCGACCATCGTGCCGGTGGTGTCGATGTCGCGGCGGATGTCGTCGAACGAGTCGAGCAGTTGTTTGCGTTCATCCAACCGGTCGGCGGTGACGCCTTGGGCGAGTTTGAGGTTGGAGTTGCCGGGGCCGCTCGGCGTGAACGGGCGGTGCGCCACGCCGAGGAAACCGGGTTCGGTGCCCCGGCTCATGCTGCGGAGCGAAACGAACGGGGGCACGGCACCCGCGTCGGCACCGCGGAGCTTCGAGATCACCGAGCCGAAGCTCGGGTGGTCGGCGAGTTTGTTCACGCGATCCGGGTAGCCGGTCATCACGAGGCTGTCGCTGTGTTCGTCGACGGAGGTCACCGAGCGGATCACCGAGAGCTTGTCCCACATCTTCGCTTGCAGCGGGAAGTGCTCGCAGATTTGGACGCCGGCGACGTTGGTGTCGATGGCTTTGAACTCGCCGCGGAACTCGGCCGGGGCTTCCGGCTTCACGTCGTACATGTCCATGTGGCTCGGGCCACCGGGCAAGTAGATGAAGATCGCCGACTTCATCGACTTCGAGGGTTTGCCGTCCGACTTGGCTTTGACCTTCGCGGCGGCTTGGACGCGGAGGGAATCCGCGAGGGTCAGGCCGGCGCCGAAGGCGCCGACTTGGAGGAAGTTCCGCCGCGAGAGGCCGTCGCAAAAACGTTGGGTCGTTCCGAGGACTTGGAACATGGTGAAACCTCGGCCAGGGAAAAGTGGGGATGCGGTGGGCCTGACTTCGCCGGGCGTTCCAAGGCCGAAGTGGGTCAGGTGAAGAAACTATGAGGCAATTGCGGGGCCGTGTCAAACTCTATTCCCGCAGAATTTTTCGATGCCGCGTTCCTCCAGAATTTGGCAAGCGTTCGGAGGGGTCGAATGATTCCATTCCAATGTGTGACACCCCCCGGTGGAACCATTTGGAAGCATTGGAAGCATTGGACGAATCGCGACCTCAGCGAGAGGAACGGGCGATCAGCTAAGCGCAGCAAAGACTTACGGCGACCTCGCAGCACGGATGGGCGGGAACCGGGCCGCCTTGGAAGAATCGGTTTTGGACGAATCGGAACTACGCGAGCCGAGTGAATCATCGATGTCAAATTTCAGAAGCACACCCTCGCCCCGCGTTCGCCTTGACCGCCCCGCCACTGCGGTTTATCACCCGGCATGTTGCTGGCCCGGACAATCTCAGTCGCCGCGCGTCCCCGTCTTCGGAATCCGGGTGTCGGTTCGCCGTCGTTCTCGCATTGGCCGACGCCGGTTCTGCTGATCGCGGTGCTATTCGCCAACCTCGCATATCTGCGTTGGGCCTGCCCTTTCGATTTGGCTCCGGACGAAGCCCACTACTGGGATTGGTCCCGGCAGCTGGATTGGTGTTACTACAGTAAAGGCCCGCTGGTCGCACTGTTGATCCGGGCGAGTTGCGAACTCCTCGGCGCCTCCGCGTTCGCGGTGCGACTGCCCGCGGCGCTCTGTGGAATCGCGATTCTCGCGGGGATGGCGAAGCTCGCATATCGGCATACCGGGGATCGGCGCTTCGCGTTTCTCGTCGTCGCAGCGGCGATGACGCTTCCGGGTATGACCGCGACGAGCTTGCTGATGACCATCGATGCGCCGTTCCTCGCCTGCTGGACTTGGGCGGCGGTGTGCGTGCAATCGGCCCTCCTGCCCCCCCTCTCCGCTCCGGAGAGGGGGGAGGTCTCTTGGAACTGGTGCCTCGCCGGATGCTTCGTCGCTCTCGGACTGCTCGCCAAACTCACGATGCTCGCCTTCCCGGTCAGCATCGCCCTGTTGATGCTCCATCAACGGCGACTCCGAACGTGGAACCTGCTCCCCTTCGGATCGATCGCCGCACTCGGCCTCATTCCGATGTTCATCTGGAACATGCGCGAAGATGGCCGGGGGCTGCTCCATACACTCGGGCACACCGGCCACCAAGATCCGTGGCCCGGCTTGCTCGGCCCGCTCGGCTTCCTCGCCGGCCAGTTCGGAGTTCTGCTCGGCGTTTGGCTGGTCGCGTGGCTCCGCGCCGTTTGGATCTTCCGCCCGAACTCGCACCCGCAGACCGCTCTCCTCTGGTGGTTGAGCGTCCCGCTCCTCGCGGTTTGCACGCTCGCTTCCTTGAACACCCTCGGTCAACCGAACTGGCCCGCCGCGGCCTACGTCACCGGCTTCGTTTTGGCGATGCTCTGGGTCCGCGAGAATTGGCAGCGCCGCGCCGTTCGACCCGCGATTCTGATCGCGGTCGGCGTGGGAATCGCATTCAACGTCTACCTCCGTTGGCCGGATGCCGCCCGGCCGGTGCTCGCGAAATTCACCGCTTCACCGACCCCCGAGCGCCCCGCCCCGGTGCGGCAACTCGACCCCACCGCGCGGTTGCTCGGCTGGAGTGACCTTGCCCACGAAGTCGATTCCGTGCGAGAAGCGGTGTTCGCCGAAACCGGCGTCGAGCCGCTGATCGCGGGGATGACGTGGACGGTGCCGGGGGAACTCGGCTTCTACTGCCGAGGACACCCGCAGGTCTATTCCTTCGGATTGGCGCTCGCGGATCGGTTCAGTCAATACGATCTCTGGCGACCG
>JANOSQ010000951.1:0-2215 GCA_031415915.1 Fimbriiglobus sp.
TGGAGCGCTCGCCGTCGCTTCGCAAGTACGACATCACGATCAAGCCGTGCGGCAGGTGAATCAAGTGCTGCCGCTCGCCTAACGGCATCCGACTCTCGAAGAAGGAGATGGAGCCGTACGAGGCGCGGATGGAGCGCTCGCCGTCGCTTCGCAAGTACGACATCACGATCAAGCCGTGCGGCAGGTGAATCAAGTGCTGCCGCTCGCCTAAATCGAGTAGAGTTTCTCGCAGCGCTTGGAGTTGCCCTTCCTCATGGCCTTCTTGTCGGCCTTCTTGTCGGCCTTCGCGCAAGATCGCTTGATAGGTGGTCGATTCTTTCATGGCAATCGCTTTCGTGAATGCTGGGCCGATTACATTTTCAGTATACCGCAGACCCAGCAGGATGTAACTGGATGTCAACAACACGCTCCGCGTCGCACTCGAAATGCCCGGTTCTCGCAACCTCGCATCGATGCGGTTCACCAATTCTTCCAGACGATCCTTGGCATCATCGGTGAGTAGGGCCAACGGGAGGGTGCCGAGGCCGCAACCGAACAGGTCATCCGCTTTCTGCTCCCAGATGCGGATCGTCGAATACTGGAAGCGGAGGTACTCGGTGCCATCGGCGTGAACCCGGGACAGCGTCCCGGTGAGCGAACTCGCATTCGCTTCTGGTCGGAGCAGGATTGCCACCGAATAAACCGGCCCGCCGTATTTGTCGTCGAGCAGCGCGTTGTACAGCAGCAGTCGGTTCGGCAAGTCGCCGTCCCAGGACGCTTGCGGCTCGAAGTGCAACAGGCCGACCGCGGGCGGGCGCAGGCGGAAAACCTTATCCGCCGAGAACTGCACCGTCGACAGTTCCACGTCGATCGGTTCGACTCCGACGTGAGCCGGGAGTCCCAAAGCCGGCGCGAGCCAATCGACCCAATCGACCGCGAAGAGATCGAGGAGTTGCTTCAGCGTGGCATCGAATGGCTTGGGCATTCACGCCATCCAGAACCGCGGCAGCTCGCTGCGCAGGAACGTCCAGAGGCCGCGGACCGTCAGCCAGCTCTTCCTGGCTTTGTCGCCCCGGCCGGTGCAATAGCGCACCGCCGTTTGCATGGACTTCTCCAACATCTGTATCGGTGCGTCGATCGTCACGAGCGTCTTGTACAAGAGCAACGCCCCGCGGCCGACGCCCGCTTTGCGGAAGTAGTGCACGTAGCCGATGGCCACGTTCGGCTGCGCGAAGCCCACGTTGGCGCGGCTCGAGACCCGGCCGTAATGCAGGATTTCGACATCGCTGAAGAACACGACTTCGCCGTGCCGGCCCGCTTGCGTCGAGAGGTCGAGATCCTCGCCGCCGAAGCGGTAGCGCTCGTCCCAGCGGCCGGAGCGCTCGAACGCCGAACGGGGCAGAAAGACGGCCGCACCCATGAGGACTTCCACGGGCCGCACGGTGCCGGGGTCGAAGGTCTCGCGGCGGTAGCGGTAATAGGCCGGGCGGAACAGCCGCGTCCAACGCAGCAAGCTGATGCGGTGGAACAAAGCGGCGAGCGTCGGCTTCGTGCGATAGGAAATTTGCGGGATGCCGTCGGCCCCGAGCAGGCGCGGGCCGATCATCGAGACATCCGGGTTGGCCTCGGCGAACTCGACGAATTCGATTAGCGCGTGCGGGGGCACTTCGGTGTCGTTGTTCAAGAAGAAGAGGTAGTTGCCGCGGGCGAGCCGCGCCGCTTGGTTGTTCGCTTTGCTGAAGCCGACGTTCTCGCGGTTGCGCACCAACACGACGTCCGGAAACTCGGCCGCGACCATGTCGGGGGCGCCGTCTTCGGAGGCGTTGTCGACGACGATCACTTCCAACGCCACGCCCTGCTCTTGCTCCAACAGCGACAGCAAGCAGGCGCGCAGCATCTCCCGGCAATTCCAGTTGGCGATGCAGACCGACACGAGCGATTCGGCCCGGAAGGGAATCGCGGGGGCGTCCGCATAGAAACGCGGGGCGAGCGAGGGTGCATCCTGCACGGTGCGAAGCATTCTGATTCCCCGAATGGGGCCGCGGCCAAGCCCCCATCCGTGGGGGAGGCACTTGTAATTGGGGAAACTAACACGCTGGGGAAGCGGGTGTCAATTCCGACTGGGGCCGAGGGTGCGCCAACGGATTCTGGCACTGTCAGAAACGTTGTCGGACCCGCTCCGAATGGCGTCCTCTCATTCTGGCAACCCGTTTTCCGGCCTGAAAGGTCGGTTCTG
>JANOSQ010000952.1:0-2490 GCA_031415915.1 Fimbriiglobus sp.
CGCTGCCGGGAATCGCCGTGTTGATGACGGGGCAACCGCTGGTCATGGCCTCCACTTGGACGAGGCCGAACCCCTCGCTCCGGGCGATGCTCGGGAACCAGAGTGCGGTCGCGGCGCGGAATGCGCCGACCAACTCGTCCGCCGTCGCATGGCCGTGCCAGATGACCCGATCCGCGACTCCGAGTTCCGCGGCCCGCCGTTTCAAAGATGTTTCCAGCGGCCCGGTGCCGAGGATCAGCAACTTCCCCCGCACATCTTTCAAGGCTTCCAAGGCGACGTGAATCCCTTTGTAGTAGATCAACCGGCCGACGCAGAGCCAGAGTGGTGAACAGTACTGGGTGCCGAAGCGGATCGCGTGGTCGATCGCGGTAGGCGAGGGCAAGCGGAACGGCGTTAGGTCGATGCCGAGTGGCAGCGGTCGGACTTTGCTCTTGAATCGACGGAGAAGCGCAGACTCATCGGCGTAGGCTGCACTCGTCGGCAGGATACACTTCGCCCGGCGATAGAGTCGCGCTTCAAATGGGCGCACCGCGTGTTTGAGCAGTTTCTGGCGGATGATGTCGCTGTGGTGGGTGATGACCAACGGGCCGATTCGGGGGAGGGCGAGCAGGGCCAGCATCATCGTGATGTTCGGGGCGTGCAGATGCCAAATGTCCGGCGGGTCGCGGTGGAGCCGTCGCAGGGTGGCGAGTAATCCGGGGGCGATGTCCAGCTTGGCGATATTCGCCCGGCGGCCGACGCGTTCGACCCGGACCGCCCCGTCCGATTCTTGTTGGTGCCCCGTGCGGGTGAAGCGGTCGAAGGTCGCATCGCGGCCATCCGCGGCGGCGTGGTTGATCACGACGACCCGCACGTCCGCACCGAGAGCCGCTTGCGCCAACGCCAGCGTCCGGGTGTGCCCCTCAATTCCACCTGGAGATGGCGGGTAATACTTCCCGAGGTGGACGATCCGGAGGGGACGTGAACCGAATCGATTCAAAGTGCGGCTTCGCCATGGTGGGTTGCGCTCGGGCGCATCCACTGGGGCGTGAGTAGGATTGATCGAAACCGGCTCAAGACAAGGAAATTGTACCGATTGCCGCGCTTTGGCAATGGCTCGGCTCTGCACACGAACTTCTCGCGGCGTGTCGCTACTTGCGTCACCATCGGCCGTAAACTACTCGGGATGACCGACTCCGCGACCGCCGATCTCGAACGACGCCCCTTGGCCCGCGCCGTCCGCACGGCCGGGGAAGTCGTCCTTTTCCTGCTGGCCTTCGCCACGGTTTGGCCGTTCGGGTCGGTCGAAGCCTTTTGGGAATCGCTCGCCACCGGCGGGGTCGCGCTGCTGGTCGGGCTGTGGCTGCTCCATGCGGGTTTGATCCGCCGGCTGAAACTCCGGTTCGATGCCCCGGCGTCGCTCCTTTCCGGATTGATCCTGTTGTCGGGCTTCCAATTGTTGCCGCTGCCGGACGCCGTCGTGCGGATCGTATCTCCGTCGACGGCGCACTGGCACGCGAAGATGCTTCCCGAGACGGGTGAACTCTTGCCGGGAGAAACCGCTTCAACGGCGCGGCCGACCCGGTATCCGATCAGCCTCGATCCGACGGCGACGCGGCTCTTCGCGTCCCGCATGATCGCGCTCCTCGCAGTCTACCTCGCGGCTCGGAATTGGTTGGCCGGGCGGGAGTCGTTCCGGCGGTTGGCTTGGTTCGCGCTGTTCCACGGGGTCGCCCTCGCGGCATTGGCCCTCGGGCAGTACTTCTCGTCGGCGCCGAACGTGATCTACTGGAACTTCCCGACGAGCGGGCAGGTCTTCGGGCCGTTCGTCTGTCGCAACCACTATCCGGACGCCATCGCACTCTGCGCCGGCTTGGCCATCGGCATCATGGTGACGAAGCGATCCGCGCCGGCGCTGGGAACCACCGGTGACTCCCGGTCCGGTTCGATCTGGGACGAACTGCAAGAGATGGTCACGGCGCCGCTGCAATTGCTCCAAGAACCCGCGGTGCTCGCGGCCGCGGCCGGGGTCGGGTTGATGTTCGTGAGCATCCCCTTCAGCCTCTCCCGGGGCGGGATGCTCTCATTCCTCGCCGCGACCGTCGGCGTCTTTCTCCTCGCTCGCTGGCGGCGTGGCATGGAGGGGAATCGCACGGCCGTGACCGTGGCGACGGCCGTGGGGTTGTGCGTCGTGGCCGGGTTCGGCTGGGCCCCCCTCGAGAAGCGCTTCGACGAAATCGGCTCCGGTCGGGCCATCGATGACCGCACCCCGCTCTGGAAGGCGACCTTCGAACAGCTGCCGGGCTTCTGGCTGGCGGGCGCCGGCAACGGGACGCACCTGCGCATCGAACCGCTCGGCCGCGCCGAAACCGCGGGCAACAGCGTGGCCGAGCACGCCCACAACGAGTACCTCGAAGCCGCGATCGAAGGCGGGGCGATCCGCTTCGGGCTCACGCTCGCATTGCCGATCGCCGTACTCTTCTCGCTGGCGCGCGGCTACCGGCGACTGCA
>JANOSQ010000953.1:0-1505 GCA_031415915.1 Fimbriiglobus sp.
GCTTGGAGTTCCAAGGTCAAGCGATCCCGCAGTTCCCGGCTCGTACAGGGCTTGCCGTCTTGCCCGGCGAACGGTGAGTCGTTCACCTTGAAGAGCATGTCGAGCGTTGGCTCGTCGATGGTCAGCGGCGCCATCGGCAAAGTCTTCAGCGGCAAGATCCGCAAGAACCAGCGCGTGACGGTCGTGAAGCAAAAAGACGGTTCGACCTTCCCGGACGTCATCGTCCAAGTGCTAGAATTCGACCGCTTGGCCCGGCGCGAGGTCGACGAGATCCGCGCCGGCGATATTTGCAGCATCGTCGGAATCGACGACGCCGACATCGGCGACACCATCTGCGACTTCGAAAATCCGCTCCCCATGGAGCCGTTGACCATCGACGAGCCGACGCTCGACATGCTCTTCAAGGTGAACGATTCGCCATTCGCCGGCCAAGACGGCAAACCCTGCACGAGCCGGGAACTGCGCGACCGCCTCGACATGGAACTCCAAGCGAACGTGGCCCTGCGCGTCCGCCCCGGCGAGCGCGAGAGCGAGTTCATCGTCAGCGGTCGCGGCCTGCTCCACCTCGGCGTGCTGCTGGAATCGATGCGCCGCGAAGGCATGGAGATCGCCGTCGGCAAACCGAAAGTGATCTACAAGGAAGTCGACGGCAAGACCCACGAGCCGATCGAATACCTCGTCGTCGAAGTGCCGACCGAGCACTCGAACTCGGTCATGCGCTTGGTGCTGGAACGCCAAGGCGAGTGCGAGAAAATGGAGAACCACGGGGCGAGCACGCACATCGAGTTCTTCATCCCGGCCCGGGCGCTCATCGGCCTGCGCACGCGCATGATGACGGCGACCCAAGGCACGGCCGTCCTGCACCACAACTTCCACGAGTACCGCCCGCTGAAGTCGGCCATCCCCGGCCGTTCGCTCGGCGTGCTCATCAGCTTGGAAACCGAAAAAGCCACCGCCTACGCGATGGACGGTTTGCAGGATCGCGGCATCCTGTTCTGCCATCCGCAGGAGTCGGTGTACGGCGGGCAAATCGTCGGCGAGCATTGCCGGGAGAACGACTTGACGGTGAACGTGACCCGCAAGAAACCGCTGACGAACATGCGGGCTTCGGGGTCGGATAAAGCCGCCGCGCTCAAACCGCCGCGCGAGTTCAGCATGGAAATGGCCCTCGAATACATCGAGGACGACGAACTGGTGGAAATCACCCCGAAGCAGATCCGGATGCGGAAGCAATTCCTCAGCGAAAGCGAGCGGAAGCGCAGTGGGCGCAAGTCGTGAGGCGGGGTCACCGCGCGATTCTCCTCGTCCTCGCCCTTTCGACGACGGCGGTCGGCTGCACCCGACCGCTTCAGGATCTCACCCCGGCCGCGCCGACCAAGCCGATTGCGCCGATAGCGTTGTCCGTTGTGCCTGTGGCCGGTTCGGTTCAGGCGCGCCCCGCAACAGCGGCTCCCACGACGCAGACGTAGAGGAAGAGTACACAGATGGCCAAGCGCGAATTCCCC
>JANOSQ010000954.1:0-2368 GCA_031415915.1 Fimbriiglobus sp.
GCGGCCGCGCCGGCCGAGGTTCCGCCGATCACCCCGCCGCGTTTGTGCAGCGCGAGCATCGCTTTCTCGGTCTCGGTGCCGCCGTAAGCTTCCATCAACTTGCGTTGATCCCCGCCGCCGAACCAGATCGCCGTGGCATCCGCGAGCGCTTTGGTGAAGGCCGGGTCATTCGCCGTCTTGCGATCCCGCGTGTGGAGCAGTGTGACGGATTCGACCTTGGCATCCTTCCACGCCTTTAGGAAGCCCTCCGCTTCTTTGGGATCATCGGCCGAGGAACTCGCGGTCGGGATCACGACGATCTTCGCCTTCTCCGGCCCGCCGGCGAGCTTGATGAACTCGGCCCGCGCGGCGTCGGGCATCGAACCGCCGCCGACGATGACGAGCGGCCCCGGCACAAGCTCCGGTGGATAACTCGCAGCCCCGGCGACCGAGTGGACGAGAAAGAAAAAGGGCAGTAAGACGGCGCGCATGGCAAATCCGAAAAGGTGGGCGGTGAGAGCAGGCATGATACCACGCATCCGAACGCATAAAACAACACCTTGAGTCTTTGCCCCCGACCGGCGACCGGAGCGACGCGATGCCGAAATCGATCGATTGGCTCTACCACCGCAAATCGTGCGTAACGTGCCAGAAGGCGGAGGCGTACCGCGACGAGGCCGGCACCGCCGTGACCGAGACCGTCATCGCGAACAAAACGAAGCTCGGCTCGGCGGAGGCGCTGAAGCTGCTGAAAGGAATCGACACGATCATCGCGATGCGCGGCAAGAGCGTGCAGACGCTGCACCTGAAAGTCGACAAGCCCGACGACGAAACCATCTTGGCGCTGATCATCGGACCGACCGGTAACCTCCGTGCGCCGACCGCGAAGGTCGGCAAGACGCTGCTGGTGGGGTTCAACCCGGAGATGTATGCCGAGGTGCTGGGTTTGCGTTAGCCGGACGCGCTAGCGACGGTGACGATACAGGCACTCGATGAACCAAAGAAACCCCGGCATCCAGTTCGTGACCGTCGCTTGCGCGTCCGGCTAACGAAACGGGCTTCACCCCAACACGTCCTTCACCACTTTGCCGTGGACGTCGGTCAGTCGGTAATCGCGCCCTTGGAAGCGGTACGTCAGCTTCGTGTGGTCCATGCCCAACTGCTGCAGGATCGTCGCTTGCAGGTCGTGGACGTGGACTTTGTCGTGGGCCACGGTGAAGCCGAGCTCGTCCGATTCGCCGTGGTTGTGGCCGCGTTTGATCCTAGCCCCGGCCATCCAGACACTGTAGCAATCGGGGTAGTGATCGCGGCCGAGGACGGCGCCGCCTGCGGTGCGGCCCTCGCGGAACGGCGTCCGGCCGAATTCGCCGCTCCAGACGATCAGCGTGTCGTCGAACATCCCCAGCCGCTTCAAATCTTTGATGAGCGCCGAGACCGGCTTGTCCATGGTCGCGCACTTCTTGGTCAACCCGTCGCGGATGTCCTCGGTCGGATTGGTGCCGTGCATGTCCCAGCCCCAGTCGAAGAGCTGGACGAAACGCACGCCCTTTTCGAGCAGCCGGCGACCGAGCAGGCAGTTGTTGGCGAAGCTCGCCCCGCCGACTTGGGCGCCGTAGCGCTCCAGCGTTTCTTTCGATTCCTTCGAGATGTCCATCACCTCGGGCACGGCCGTCTGCATGCGGAAAGCGAGTTCGTACTGCTGGATGCGCGTCGCCGTTTCGGGGTCGCCCATCTCTTGGGCTTGCAGTTCGTTCAACCCCCGGATCGCGTCGATGGTCTTGCGGCGCGTCTCGCGGTCCATTCCGGCGGGATCGGAGACGTAGAGCACGGGGTCGCCTTTGCTGCGGCACTGCACCCCTTGGTAAACGCTCGGCAGAAAGCCGTTGCTCCAGTTGTTCGAGCCGCCGTTGGGTTGGACGCCGCTGCTGATGAGCACGACGAACCCGGGGAGGTTCTCGTTCTCGCTGCCGAGGCCGTAGGTCACCCACGTGCCCATGCCGGGGCGGCCTTGGCGACCGCTGCCGGTGAACAGCAGCAACTCGGCGGGGGTGTGGTTGAACTCGTCGGTCTTCATCGACTTGATGACGGTGATGTCGTCGGCGTGGGCGTGCAGGTTCGGGATGGCGTCGGACATCCAGATGCCGCCCTTGCCGTACTGCTTGAACTTCCGCGGTGTGCCGAGCAACTTGGGGACACCCGAGGTGAACGCGAAGCGCTTGCCCGCGAGAAACGAGGCGGGTACGTCTTGCCCGGTGCGTTTGACCAACTCCGGTTTGTAATCGAAGAGGTCGAGGTGCGGCGGCGACCCGGACATGTGCAGATAAATGACGCGCTTGGCCTTGGCCTCGAAGTGCGGCTTCTTCGGGGCGAGTGGGTTATCCTCCGGCTT
>JANOSQ010000955.1:0-4738 GCA_031415915.1 Fimbriiglobus sp.
CCGACTGGAACCCCCGCGCCAACGAGCTATTTTTGAAGGCGCTCGAACTCCCGGAATCCGAGCGCCCCGCATTCTTGGGCGCGGAGTGCGGCGAGGACGCGGCACTCCGGCGAGCCGTGGAGACGCTGCTCCACGCCCACGACGCCGCCGGGGGCTTTCTGGCCGAGCCTCACCCGGATGCCCTCCCCACCGGCAGTTTCGGCGACCATGCCGTCACGCGCACGGCCGGCGACAACACTCGCACCGCCGTGCCGGCCATCGGTACACCGGGCGTGCTCATCGCCGGTCGGTACAAGCTCCTCCAGCAAATCGGCGAAGGCGGCATGGGCACCGTCTGGATGGCCGACCAGACCGAACCGGTGAAGCGGCGCGTCGCGGTGAAATTGATCCGCAGCGAGCGGGGCACCTCGGCGACGATCCTCGCGCGCTTCGAAGCCGAGCGGCAAGCCATCGCCCTGATGGATCACCCGCACATCGCCAAGCTGCTGGATGCCGGGACGACGGCCGAGGGCGTCCCCTACTTCATAATGGAGTTGGTGAAGGGGGTGCCGCTGAACGAATACTGCGACGCCCACCGGTTGAGCATTCCGGATCGCTTGCAGCTGTTCCAACTCATCTGCGGGGCCGTGCAGCACGCCCACCAGAAGGGTATCATCCACCGCGACCTCAAGCCGTCGAACATCCTCGTCGAAAGCCACGACGGCAAAGCGGTGCCGAAGGTCATCGACTTCGGGCTGGCGAAGGCCACGACCGGGCTACAACTGACCGAGCACTCGCTGTTCACCGCGTTCGGCAGCGTCATGGGCACGCCGCTGTACATGGCCCCGGAGCAGGCGAACTTCAACGCCATCGACGTGGACACCCGGGCCGACATCTACGCCCTCGGCGTCATCCTCTACGAACTGCTGACCGGCACGACGCCGCTGACGCGCGAGAGCATCAAGAAGGCGGCACTCGATGAGATGCTGAAGTTGATTCGGGAGCAGGAAGCGCCGACGCCGTCGAGTCGCTTGAGTTCATCCGACTCGAAGCCGAGCGTGGCCGCGAATCGGCAGACGGAGCCGGCGAAGCTGGGCCGCTTTGTGAAAGGCGAGTTGGACTGGATCGTGTTGAAGGCCCTCAGCAAGGAACGCGAACGCCGCTACGAGACGGCGAACGGCTTCGCGGTGGACGTGGGCCGGTTCCTGAACCATGAACCGGTGCAAGCGGGGCCGGTGTCGACTGCGTATCGCATGAAGAAGTTCGTCCGCCGCAACCGCGGGCAGGTGATCGCGGCGGGCTTGGTGCTGTTCGCGCTGCTGGCCGGCATCGCTGGAACGACCATCGGATTGTTCGAAGCCAAGAAGCAGGAACACAAGGCTTTGGACGCCGCCGAGCAGGAACGCAAGGCCAAGGGGGAAGCCGAGGACGAAAAGGCGAACGCTCTGAAGGCCGCCGCGGCGGAGAAGGTCGCCAAACTCGACGCCGAATCGAAACGTCAGGAGGCGGAGCGGAACCTCGGCTTCGCCCGCAAGGGGAACAGCATCCTCGGGTCGGTGTTCATTGCGTTGGACCCGCAGGCACGCTACGTCACCGTCGCCGAATTGCGGAACGCCCTGCGGGACCAACTCGTACGAGCGGTGAAGGAACTCGACGGTTCGGCCATCGGCGATCCGCTCGCGGTGGCGGAGATGCAGACTACCCTCGGGGTGTCGCTTCTCGGTCTGGGTGAGGCGAAGCTGACGATCAGTGTGCTCGAGAAAGCCCTTGCCACGCGGACCGCTTTACTCGGCCCCGAAAACCCCGACACCCTCAGGGCCACGAGCAATCTGGCGGGCGGCTACCTGACCGCCGGCCAACCGGACAAGGCGGTGCCGCTGCTCGAACCGATAGTCCCCTCGATGAAAGTCAAGTTCGGCCCCGATGACCGTATCACCCTGAGAGGGATGAACATGCTGGCAAATGGATACCAGTACACCGGACGATCGGACAAGGCCGTTCCGCTCCTCGAAGAGACGCTCGCGCTCACGCGGGCGCGATTCGGCCCCAACGACCCCGACACTTTGCTCGTGATGAACAACCTGGCCACGGGGTACGACATCTCCGGGCGGTCGAACGAGGCCATCCCGCTGTGGGTGAAAACGCTCGAACTCATGAAGGCCAAACTCGTGCCGGATCACCCTCACACCCTCCGCACCATGAACAACTTGGCGGCGGGCTACCACGCCGCCAAACGGCCCGACAAGGCCATCCCGCTCTGGGAGGAACTGCTCGAACGCTCGAAGCTCAAGCTGGGAATCGATCACCCCGACACAATCGAGTGGATGCATAACTTGGCGTCCGGTCACTTCGACGCCGGCCAGCCGGACAAGGCGTTGCCACTGTTCGAGCAGGCGTACAAGCTGCGAAAGACGAAGCTGGGGGTCGATGACCGCGAGACCCTCGACAGCATGGCGGGGTTAGCCGAGACCTATGTCGTCGTCGGCCGACTGGATCAGGGCCAGGCACTGTACGAAGAGGTACTCGCCATCCGGAAGGTTAAGCCGGGTGCCGACGACAGCGACACGCTCGCCACGATGTGGAAACTGGCCATCCGCTACCACACCACCGGCCAACCGGGCAAGGCGTTGCCGCACTTCGAGGAGTTGTACAAGCTACGCAAGGCGAAGCAGGGGGCGGATGCCCCCGACACCCTCGATTGCATGAGGGATCTGGGGGCCTGCTACTGGGTTCTGAAACGACTGGATAAATCGCTCCCGCTGTTCGAGGAGTTGCTCTCGATCCACCTGAAGAAGTCGGGCCGCAACGACCCGGACACCCAGCGGACGCTCGCCAACCTGGGGGTGAACTACAAGGACGCCGGGCGGGTGGCCGAAGCGATCCCGCTGCTTGAGGAAGCGTACCGAGCGTCGAAGAAGCTCCCCGCCCTCCGCTTCGTCGGCACGCATTTACTCGACGCCTACGCCAAGGCCGGCAAACCCGCCGAGGCCCGCAAGTTGATCGGCGTGTTGATCGCCGACGCCCGCAAGTCGCTGCCCGAGGACAGCCCGCAACTCGCCCAGCAGTTGGCTCCGTTCGGTCTGACGCTGCTGGAGATGAAGGGATTCGCCGAAGCCGAACCGCTGCTGCGCGAGTGCTTGGTCATCCGTGAGAAGTCACAGCCCGATGTCTGGTCCACGTTCAACACGCAATCCATGCTCGGCGGGGCACTCCTTGGACAGAAGAAGTACGCCGACGCCGAACCGCTGCTGCTCAAAGGCTACGAAGGGCTGAAAGCCCGCGAGAAGACCATCCCGCCGCAAGGGGCGATCCGCCTTACCGAGAGCCTCGACCGGCTGGTCGAGCTGTACACCGCGACGAAGAAGCCGGACGACGTGAAGAAGTGGCAGGAGCTACGGGCGAAGTATCCGACGCCGAAGGAAGTCGCGCCGCCGCGGGAGAAGAAGTGAACTCCTCAGCTTGGCGAATATCATAACCCCATGACACCCGCTGAGATATTTCCCCGGTTGCAGTCCGAGTTCGGCCCGGCCATCATCTCCGTCCACCCGGATGCCCTCGATCCGCACGCCGTCGTCGAGCCGTCGCGCATCGCCGATGTCTGCCGGTTCCTGCGGGGCGAATTGAAGTTCGACATTCTCAACAATCTCGCGGGGGTCGATTATCTCGAGACCGACGCGAAGAAGGTCGCCAAGGCCGGGTTCGAGCCGCATTTGGAGGTGGTCTACCACTTCTCCAGTTTCACCGATCCCGGTCGGCGATTCTGCCTCAAAGTGATGCTGCCGCGTTGGAAAAGCGACACCGTCGGTGAACTCCCGGAGCTGCCGACGGTTTCGGATGTGTGGCGCGCGGCCGACTGGCACGAGCGCGAATGCTTCGACCTCTTGGGCATCCGGTTCATCGGCCACCCCGACCCGCGCCGCATCTTGCTCTCCGACGATTGGGTCGGCCACCCGCTCCGCAAGGATTACGAGTTCCCCCTCGAATACCACGACATCCGCTGCCGATAACCCACCATGAACCGCATCAGCCAGTACCTGTCCGACGGCCCGCACCCGCTCGACGAACCCGAGATGGCCGCGAAGCAGCGCGTGCTCCGGCTCCTCTGCCTCAGCTTGATCGCGGGCTTGGCGGTGCTCAGCGTCGGTGTGATGTGCACCGTTTACTTCGCGCTCGGCGGGAGACCCCTCAGCGGGAATGCCGGCCGGCTCGTCGGCGTGCCGATCGTCACGGTGCTCGGCGCCACGCTCACACTCTCGGCCGTGGCCATCGCCCGGCTGATCGTGCCGATCCTCTGGTCGAACGGATTGAAGCGGGTGGCGACCGAAGCCCCGGAGCCGCCGGAGGAAGGGGCCGCGTCGGAATCGGAAACCGATCGGTTGTGGCGGGTTTATGCCAGTGGGAAGTTCGCCGAGTTCGCGGTCACCGAAGCGGCCGCCGTGGCGACGGCCGTGCTCTACCACCTCACGGCCGACCCGGCGATGATCGCCTTCGTCGCGGGCATCGCGTTGTTCCAATTGCTGAGACTGCCCACGCCCGCCCGCAACCGCGCTTGGTTCGACGACGCCCTCGCCAAGCTGGACGATTTGAAGTTGAACCCGGCGGCTTGATCATTTGCCCGCCAGTGCTTTCTCGACGATCCCCGTCCACAGTTCGTACCCTTTCGCGTTCAGGTGGAGTCGATCTTTCTCGAACAACTCGGCCTTCGGCTCGCCGTCTTTCCCCAGCATCGGCGCCACCACGTCGATGTAACCGAGTCGTT
>JANOSQ010000956.1:0-3837 GCA_031415915.1 Fimbriiglobus sp.
TACCGGAAGGAGGAAAGCTCCCCCGGCCTGAAAGGCCGGTTCATTTCTCGCCGTGAACCGGCCGTTCAGGCCGGGCTTCTGTTTCTCGCAGGTACCCAGGCCTCCGTTGGCTCCGCCAACTCCGACCTGGGCTGACGGAACCGGCCTTTCAGGCCGGAAAACCAACTCGCAATCATCTCACTTCGCCGCTTCCAGCACCCCCCTGCCCTTCAGCCAATCGGCGAGCCGATCCTTCCACGCGTTCGTCCCCTCCGACTTCGACTTCGGGTTGATGCCGACGCCGTGTGGCCCCTTCTCGTAGATGTGCAATTCCGCGGGCACCTTGGCTTTCTTGAGCGCAGAGTAGAAGAGGATCGCGTTCTGGGGCAGTACGGCCGTGTCTTCGTCGGTGTGGAAAATGAACGTCGGCGGCGTGTCCTTCGTCACGTGTTTCTCATTGCTGAAGTATTCCACGAGTTTCGGGTCCGCGTCTTTGCCGAGCAAATTCGTCCGTGAACCGCCGTGCGTCACCCCCGGCTCCATCGTGATGACCGGATACGCCAGGATCAAGAAGTCCGGACGGCAGCCGACGAGATCGAGGTCGTCGGTAGATTCGTCTAACCGCTTACCGCCGTCGAAATGGGTGCCGCCGGTGCTGGCGAGGTGCCCGCCGGCGGAGAAGCCCATCAATCCGACCCGTTTCGGGTCGATCTTCAACTCCGGGAATCCGAGGCGAGCCATGCGGATGGCGCGGTTCACGTCGAGCATCGGCGCATGAAGCAGCGGCCCCGGCCGATCCTTTTGTACGATGCGATTCTGCAGCACGAAGGCGTGGACGCCGAGCTTGACGAAGAATTCCGCGACCTGTTTGCCCTCGTGGTCGGTGGCCAAATTGCCGTAGCCGCCGCCGGGGCAGATCACCACGGCCGCGCCGTTGGGCTTCTCGGCTTTGAACAGCGTGAGCAGCGGCTTGTCGAACTTGCTCTCCGTCGTCGCCAGCGGGGCTTTGCCTTTCCAGAGGTAGATCGTTTCGCCGCCTTCGGGCGCATCGGGCGGTGCGGCCGGCGACAGGGCGAGCGAACTCAGCAGCAGCGGCAGGGTGAACATGGCGAACTCCGGGAGAAAAAGACTCCCGCTGAGTGTAGCAAACGACTCCGCCGGGCCAAATCGAGTTCAGCGAGAACACACACACCCTCGCGTGAACTCGTTTCCCAAACGCTGAACTCGTTTCCCGAATGCTTAACTGACCAAGCCCGGCAAGGGGTTGCGGAACGCCCGGTCGGCGCAAGTCGGACACTCGGTTCCGCTTCCCTTTCCCGAACTGACGCGTAAGATGAGTGAGTCGGGGGCGATCTGGTATCGACCGGGTAGATTGAGGTATCGCGTGGCGTGTCGAGGTTGATCGGTTGGCCTCGTTAATAGCCGATCAAAAACTCAACTGCTGAAACGCACGTTGCTTTGGCTGCCTAAGGGAAACCTTAACCAGCCCCATCCCGCTCTCTTAGCCTGAGAGGGCAGCGGTTTGGACGCCAAATCAGGATCGCGCGGATTTGAGGATCGGAGCAATCCGATCCGACTCGAAGGCGATTCGCGCTAAACACCTGTTCGATAGCGACCGCCGAACCCTGCTTGTTGGGGTCGGGGGGAGCGAACGCGGGGCGGCCGCAAGGTAGGCCCCGAGCCTGAACAAGCTACACACGTAGAAGCCGATACCGAAGTGCCACGGGACCCGGGTTCGATTCCCGGCGCCTCCACTCAAAGCCACTTGCGACTCGTTCGCAAGTGGTCTTTTTGTTGCCCGCGGCGAAGGGGAGCCCCGGTTCACCTTGTGCCGCACCAGCCGGACGCGTCACCGCCGGGAATTCACCTCGGCGAAACCGGTTCGGTCCGTCGCTCACGCGTCCGGCTCGTAGTGCGCAAGGTATGGATGCCGGTTGTGCAACGTGGCGGGACGAGCCATGCCCGTGACCTTTGCCGTCCCAAGACTATCTTGACGCCATGACCCCGATGATGCAGCAATTCCGCGCCGCCAAGGATGCCTACCCCGGCATGATCGTGCTGTTCCAAAACGGCGAGTTCTACGAACTTTTCGACGAAGACGCCGAGGTCTGCCACAAGGTCTGCGGCCTCACGCTGACCAAGCGCGAAGAGCACCCGATGGCGGGGTTCCCGCTCGCCAAACTCGACCACCAGTTGCGCCAGTTGCTCGCGGCGGGGTACCGCGTCGCGGTCGCCGAGCAGATGGAACCGCCCAACGATGGCAAGAAAATCATCCGCCGGGAAGTGACCCGCGTCGTGACGCTGGGGAGCGTGACCGAAGACGAGCTCCTCGACCCGCGCCGGCCCAACCACCTCGCCGCGGTCGCTCGGACGAAAGCGGGTCACTTCGGCCTCGCTTGGCTCGACCTCACGGCCGGGACGTTCGCCGCGATGGACGTGGCCGAGAGTCAACTCTCCGAGGAACTCGGGCGGTTGAACGTCGCCGAGTGTTTGCTCTCGGAAGAGGCGCTCGCCGCGATCGAGCCGCACTTCGCGGGGGCCGGGGCGAAGTCGATCACGCCGCGGCCGGGCTGGACCTTCGACCCCACGACCGCGCTCGAAGCCCTGCGGAACAAGTTCCGAGTCCACACCCTCACCGGCTTCGGTTTCGAAGATGGCCAACCCTGCCTCACGGCCGCGGGGGCGCTCGTCATCTACCTCGAAACGACGCTGAAGACGAGCCTCGGGCACATCCCGCGCCTCGCGCGCTACCGGCCCGAGTCGCACTTGATGCTCGACGAAGTCACCCGGCGGAGTTTGGAACTCACCCGCACACTGCGCGACAACCAGCGCGAAGGTTCGCTGCTCTCGCGGATCGACCGCACCGTCACCCCGATGGGGGCGCGGTTCCTCCACGACTGCCTGTTGTCGCCATTGAACGCGTCGGGGGCGATTCAATCGCGGCTCGATGCGGTCGAAGAATTGCTGAAAGACCACGGATTCCGCGGCGACCTCCGCGACTTGCTCACCGCGACGGCCGACCTCCACCGGTTGACGACCCGTGTCTCCACGGCGCGGGCTAACCCCAAGGATTTGGGGGCGATCCTGCGGACGCTGCGCTCGCTGCCGAAGTTGAAGGCGAAGCTGACGGGCCGCCGTGCGGCGGCGATTCAACAGCTCGAAGTGTCGCTCGAGCTCGTGCCGGAGATCCGCGAGCTTTTGGAGCGATCGATCGTCGACGACCCGCCCTATTCCCCCAAGGACGGCGGCTTGATCCGCGAAGGTTATTCGACCGAACTCGACGACTTGCGGAAGCTGTCGAAGGACGGCAAAGAGTGGATCGCCCGCTACCAAGCCCAGGAGATCGCCCGCACCGGCATCGGCAGTTTGAAGGTCGGCTTCACCGACGTGATGGGCTACTTCATCGAGATCACGAACGCCAACGAGACCCGCGTCCCGGCCGACTACACCCACGAACGCACGCTGAAGAACGGCAAGCGCTACATCACGCCGATGCTCAAGGAGTACGAGGAGAAGGTGCTCACCGCGCAGGACAAAGCGCAAGCGATGGAGTTCGAGCTGTTCGTGAAGGTGCGGGACAGCGTGGCGGGGAAGACCGCGAGCTTGCTGCAAACGGCCGACGTACTCGCCGAGGTCGATTTCCTCGCCGGGCTGGCGGAGTTGGCCTCGGCGCGGAATTACACCCGACCCGCCATCGTCGACGAACCGGTCTTGATGATCGAAGCCGGCCGGCACCCGGTGCTCGAACAAATCCTCCCGGCCGGGATGTTCGTCCCCAATGACATCGACTTGTCACCCGAGGGCGGGATGTTCTGGCTCATCACCGGCCCGAACATGGCGGGAAAATCGACGTTCATC
>JANOSQ010000957.1:0-2321 GCA_031415915.1 Fimbriiglobus sp.
GGCCTTCAAAGGGAACTTCGGCATCACGGAGAAGATCGTGAAAGGGGAGGTCAAACCGAAGATCGAGAGCCTCGCCAATAATCTGAAACTGACGCTCATCGACGTGTACGCGGCGATGATCGACCACCCGAAGTTGTTCCCCGATCAAATCCACCCGAACGCGGCCGGGGCCACGCTGCTGGCCGAGACGGTGCACAAAGCCATCGCGCCGAAGAAAAAATGAACGCACCGCATCAATCCGGGAGACAACCCCTCTGGGCCAAGTTGGTCATCAGTGTCTACGCCTTGTTGGCCACGGCGATCTTGCTCGGGCCGGTGGCACTCGCGCTGTACTCCGGATCCGTCGATGCCATCTTCGCCGCGCTGGTCGTGTTTTTGCTCGTCTTTCTCTGCGGCGCTTCGCTGTTTCTCATCCCCGTGCCCAAAGGCCGGCCGGAACGGGTTCTCACGCGCCGCTCGATCTGGATCCCGATCCTCGGCTCCTCCATTTTGGCCGCGGCGGTCTGCTTCGGGTTCACGGTCGCATTCGACGAATACCTCGGGGAAGCGCTGTCGAAAGCGGGCGGCGGACTCGCGATTTGGCTCGGGGTTTTGACCGTCTGGCTCGGCTGGTTGATCCTCTTCGGCGGACTCGCCCTCGCCCGGGGGCCCGCGGGCATCGGGGACCGGCTCTGGCAGGCGCTCCTCGCAGGCAGCGCCGCGGAACTCCTCGTGGCTGTTCCGATGCACCTCGTCGTCCGGCAGAGGGCCCAATGTTGCGCTGGGATGATGACGGGCATCGGTATCGCGTTGGGGGTCGTGGTTCTCGTCGCCGCGCTGGGTCCGGCCGTGTTCGTACTCTGCTATCGGCGTTACCGGCAGGCCTATTCCCGGCGTGAGGATACGTGATGGCCATGCGCCTGCTCATCACGGCCGGGAACACTCGCACTCCAATTGACCGGGTTCGCTGCCTGACCAACATCTTCACCGGTCGCACGGGGGCCCGCATCGCGGTCGAAGCCCGCGCTCGCGGCCACGCGGTTACGCTGCTGACATCGCACCCGGACACGGTGGCCGCGGAACTGGGGTTGGTGGTAGCGCCCTATTCCACGTTCGACGATTTGCACGGGCTGATGGCCGAAGCGGTGCCGACGGGGAAGTTCGATGCGATCATCCACTCCGCCGCCGTGAGCGATTACGCGTTGGCGGGGGTATATGCCGACTCTCTCCCCCTCTCCGCTTCGGAGAGGGGGCCGGGGGGTGAGGTCTCCGGCAAGATCAGTAGCCGGCACCCCGAACTTTGGCTCAAGTTCACCCCGACGCCCAAAATCGTCGATTTCGTCCGTGGCCTCTGGCGCTTCCCCGGCATCCTCGTGAAGTTCAAACTCGAAGTCGATGTGACGACGGAAGAATTGCTCGTCATCGCCAAGCGGTCGCGGGCGCAGTCGGACGCCGACTTCCTCGTGGCCAACACGCTGGACAGCTACGAAACCGACGCTTGGCTGATCGACCGGGCCGATTCCGCCAGCCGCATCGACCGCGCCGCGTTGACCGCCGCGCTGCTCGATCGCATCGAGCGACTTTTTTCGGCGCCACCCGCTCGGGAGTGGGTAAACTGATTGGGTTCGGTTTGTCCGGTTGTGCGTATCGTTCCGCAACCCGTGCGGCGGTCGCCGCCCGGCGCCGTCGGATTCTCCGGCAAGAAAGGACTCGGCCGGTCGATTACTAGTGGAAGAGCGTTCGAACGGAGACGACCCGATGAAGCGTATCGCCGCGATTTTCACCGCCAGCCTCGCCTTGGCCACCGCGCAGCCCGCCGGCGCGATCGACTTGGGCTTCGGACTTTTCAAGCGCAAACCGCAAGCGAACACCCCGAATACTTCGAAGTCGGACAGTTCGGTGAAGGTCAAGCAGCTCGTGGCGGCGCTCCAATCGGATCCCGATATCGACCGGCGCAAAGTCGCGGCCGAAGCGCTGCGGACGCACGACCCGCGGAACAACACCGACGTCATCCCGACCTTGGTGAGCACCTTGCAGAACGACCCGAATGCCGGGGTTCGCGCGATTGCCGCCGAGTCGCTCGGGTCGATCAAGTCGGTCTACCCCACGGCCGGGGCGGCGCTCGAAAGCTCGGAGAAATCGGATCCGGACGCCAATGTCCGCACGATGGCCAAAGCCGCGCTCTGGCAGTACCACTTGAACGGTTACAAGACGCCGACCTCGGCCACGGCGAGCCTGCCGAGCCAAACCGGCGAGCCGCCGTTGGCCGTGCGTAAGCCGGTTCCGACGCCCGTCAAGCCGATGCCGGCCGCAGCGGATGCTTCCTTCCGGCCGATCACGCA
>JANOSQ010000958.1:0-6175 GCA_031415915.1 Fimbriiglobus sp.
ACGCCTTCGAACGTGTCGTACCCGAAGATGACGCGGTCGCGCGGCATCGGGCTCGTGTCTTCGGACAGCTTCAACCGGCCGACGGAGCTGCTCGACCCCGGCAGGGCGACGTTGCGTTCGCCGGTGAGCACAGCGGTGTAGGTCAAGACATCGCCGGCGACGGAACCGTCGACATTTGAGACGGTCGCGTTGGAGAAAGCCAACCCGCGTGTCGCTTGGGTGATCGTGGCATTCACGGCCCCACGGTTGCCCAGGATTTTCGCCTGATCCGCTGGGCTGAGCTTCTGCAATTGTCGGATCTGTTCGCCGGTGAGTTGCCCGCGCGACAGCAAAGTTTGCAGTGCCGATGTTGCGAAAGGGCGGTCGAACGTCGTACTGCCCATCCCATTGAGCGGTTGGACGAACGAGAGATCGCTGTTGGTGAAAGGAGCCCGCGCTGTGAAGGAATTGCCGTTGGGCGTCGGTCCGAATCGGATCGTAGATCGCTCTCGGTTCGGATCGGTGCCGGAATCCACGAAGTTCGGATTGACCCGGCGCCCCGCCCCGCCGCTCGGCGTTAATTCCGCCGTCGTTCCCGGGAACCGCGCCGTCAGTTCCACCGAGTAGCGCACACGGAGCGCCCGAGCGCCGACGAGGTCGCCATCCATGTTGGGGGCGGCACTGGACGCGGAAAGTCCTCCGCCTTCGGCGCTGCGGGAGAATCCGCCATCGCGAAGTGCGTTCTGAGCCGCTTGCGGCAATTGGGCGTTCGGGTCGAAGCCGGGCACCAAAGGCACTGTGCCCGGCAGCGTGGCCGGGGGGCAGTTTTGGTACAGGGGTGCGATCAAGGGCGGGCAATTCGGAACGGGCGTCTGCGCCAGCGCCACGGGTGCGGCGAGGAACGACGTGAGACCGACTAGGGGACGAATGGGCCATCGCATGGGTAATTCCCTAGGGTGGGTGCTTTGGGCGCAACCGGAGATACCCATGCAATCGGCTCAACTGGCCCGAACGGTTTATTCAATCTCGTAGATAAACTGCTTATCTTCCCCCACCTTCACAGAAACCTTGGATACCGCCCGCCCCTCTGCTTGCCGCACCAAGATTTCCTTCGCCATCGGCGAGAGGACGTTGTTTGTCAGGATGTGATCCACGTTGCGGGCACCGCTTTCGACTTCCTTGCAGCGCGCGGAGACGGCATCGATGACTGCGGGGGCGTAGCTGAAGACGGCTTTGTGATTCGCCATCAGTCGGTCGCCGATCTTCTTCAGCTGCAAGTGGATGATGCGCCGGAGGACGTCGTCGCCGAGTGGGAAGAACGGCACGAGGGTCATCCGGCCGAGGAGTGCCGGTTTGAACGCCTTGAGCAGATCGGGTCGCAGCAGTTCCGCCAGCCCCGCCGAGTCGGGGGCCGTGTCCGGGTCGGCCATCGCCTTCATGATGGTCTCGGTGCCGACGTTCGAGGTGAGCAGGATGATCGTGTTTTTGAAGTTCACCTCGATGCCGCGCGAGTCGTTGAGCACGCCTTTGTCGAAGACTTGGTAGAAGATTTCCTGCACCGACGGGTGCGCCTTCTCGATCTCGTCGAGCAGCACCACCGAGTAGGGCCGCCGGCGGACCGCTTCGGTGAGGACACCGCCTTCGCCGGAACCTTCGTAGCCGCGCGGCGAACCGATGAGCTGCGAGACCTTGTACTCCTCTTTGAACTCGGACATGTTGACGACGACCATGTTGCGGTCGCCGCCGTAGAGCAGGTCGGCCAAGGCCATCGCCGTTTCGGTCTTGCCGACGCCGGAGGTACCGACGAGCAGGAAGACGCCGACGGGCCGACGCGGATCGGCGAGATCGGCCCGGGCCGTGCGGATGCGTTCGGCTATGGCGAGCAGGGCGTGATCCTGCCCGATCACGCGCTCGGCCATGCGGTCGTGGAGGTTCAGCAGGGTTTCGATCTCGTTGCGGACCATCTTGCCGACGGGAATGCCCGTCCAACCGCCGACGATTTGGGTGATCGCGGCACCATCGACGACGGCGGACACCAGCGGCGATTCGCCTTGCAACCGTGCGAGTTCGGCGCGGAGCCGGCCGAGTTCGACTTTCTGGGGTGCGGTTTCGGCGCCCGATTTCTCCGCTTCCGCGAGCAACTTGCGGACTTCCATCACGAGGTCGCGCTCTTCCTTCAAGCGAGTTTCCAGTTCGCCTTTTTTCTTCTCCGAAACGGCGAGAGCCGCCTTCAATTCGGCGAGCCGCCCCTCGTGGTCGGTCCAGCCGGCGTTCTCCCGGCTCAGCGAGGTCAGTTCGATGTTGAGGTGCTCGATCTCGCGGATCACATCTTCGAGCGCCGGCGGCGTCGCCCCTTGGCTCAGCTTCACGCGGGCCGAAGCGGTGTCGAGCAGACTCACCGCTTTGTCCGGGTTCTGGCGTTCGGGCAGGTAGCGGATCCCCAAGCGCACGGCTTCGACGATCGCTTCGTCGAGGATGCGGACCTTGTGATGCTTCTCCATCACCTCGGCGACGCCGCGGAGCATCCGGATGGCTTTGGCTTCATCCGGCTCATCGACGCGGACTTCTTGAAAGCGGCGCTTCAGGGCCGGGTCGCCTTCAAAGTGTTTCTTGTATTCGTCGAAGGTGGTCGCCGCGATGGTGCGAAGTTCCCCGCGGGCGAGCGCCGGCTTCAGCAAATTCGCCGCGTCGTTCTGCCCCGCTTGGCCGCCGGCGCCGATGAGCGTGTGGGCTTCGTCGATGAAGAGGATGATCGGCGTGGGCGACGACTTCACTTCTTGGATGACCGACTTCAAGCGGTTCTCGAACTCGCCTTTTACCCCGGCCCCGGCTTGGAGGAGACCGAGATCTAGCGTGCGCAGCTCCACGTTCTTCAGCACATCGGGCACATCCCCCTGAGAGATGCGGAGGGCCAGTCCTTCGACGACCGCCGTCTTGCCGACGCCCGCTTCCCCGGTGAGGATCGGGTTGTTCTGCCGGCGGCGCGTGAGGATGTCGATGACCATGCGAATCTCGGCGTCGCGGCCGAGGATGCGGTCGATCTTGCCGTTGCGGGCGCTCTCGGTGAGGTTGTTGGTGAACTGGTCGAGCGAGGGCGTTTTGGAGCTGGTCGAAGGCGCATCGCCGTCGGCATCGGGGGACGATGCGCGGGCGGCGGCTTCCTGTTCGTTTTCTTCGGTCTTCGACTTCGCCAGCAATTCGCGGACTTCCTTGAAGAGCCGTTCTTCCGGCAGTCGGCCGAGTTCGGCGCTCGAGGTCTTCAACCGCATCGACAGCATGCGGTCGTTGAGCGCCGCCGCGAGCAAGTAGCCCGAGCGCACTTTGGGGGAGGAATATTCGAGCGACGCCAGCACCCACGCTTCGCGGGAGAGATCGAGGATTTCGGTGCTCAGGTCGGGCGCCCGGCCGTTGCCCGTCTTGAAGCGGTTGAGGGCCGCGTTGAGCTGGGCCTTGACCGTGTTCGCGTCGATGCCGAACTGCCGGAAGATGACGGGGAGATCGGTGTTGGGCTGTTCGAGCAGCACGAGGATCCAGTGTTCGATCTCGACGTGGAAGTGCGTGCGCGACAGGCACAGCCCGGCGGCCGATTGCAACCCGCGCGTACAGGTGGCGTTCAACTTGTCGAATAAAGCACGGGGGTTGACCGATGGCATGTTGAATCCCTAGGGGGTTGGAGGGTGACGCTGTTATAGAAGTTGGGTGATCCACTCGCCCTCGAAGACGGCATCGTCCACGGGGGCCGGGGGCGTGTCCGAGATGAGCCAGAGATTCCAGCCGAGCCGCGGGCCGATTTCCGATCCACCCGACTCCTGACGGAGTTCGGCACGCCCGAGCTGCACTTCGGGCACTTCCGGCGCGGCGAGTACCAATTGCAAATCGAAATCGAGTTCCGGCCCGGCGTAGGTGCGCGCCAGTTGCATCGCGAGGCAGATCGACTTCCGCGCCCTCACCGGATCCGGATCGGGCAGGAATTCGGTGAACTGCTCCAGAGTCAGCGGGCCGAACCGGATTCGGAATCGGGATTGCACGTGCCAGACTCGCTCACCGGCGACCGCATCGACGCCGAGGGTTCCGAAACTCCCGAGTTGCGTTTGGTTGCATTCGGCGATCGCCAGCCATTGCCCGCGGAACGATTCGACCGAGACGGCCAATTGGAAGTACTCGGCCAGCATGGCCTGCAAATTCTGGACGTTCCGGGGCCGCTGGGCGAAGAAGCCCGCGTAGCGCATCAAGGCCAAGTCGTCGATGTGCGCCAACAACGTGGGGTCGGTCTTAGATTTCCCCTTCGCCGGAGTTTCGGCCCATTGCCACTCGGCGGCGGCCCGACCGAGACCCGGCGCGCGGACGCGCAATCGGTTCTGTTGCCCGGCGGAACCGAACCCCATCAAGCTGCGGACGGCGAGCGTGAAGGTGTCCGGTTCGCGGCCGAACGCGTCGCCTCGTTCGTAGGGGATGGTGAAGCGGTACTTCTCCCACGCGCGGTAAAACAACGACGTGAGTCGGTGGTTGAAAAGGTCGAGCCAATCGCGCAGCGAGCGGCGTTCCGGGCCGCGCACATCGCGGACGAGATCGAGCATCATCTGCGTGTAGTGCCTCGGCATCACCCCGCTGATGCCGTACAGTCCGAAGAACGTGATCGTGAGCAGCGGCATCGCGCGCTCGTCGTTGGCGACTTCGAGTTCGACGATCTGGCTCGGCGGGAATGAGAGCGAGAGCACCGGCCGGAAGCGGGCGATCTCCTCGGCGGGCGCGGCCTCCCCGCCGATCGCTTTCTTCCGCGGTTGCAAGCGTTCGAGCGCCCGCACCGCCGAGAAGAAATCGAACTCGTAGGGTTTCTCGAAGAGTCGATCGCGGACGGAGGGCATTGAGTTCCGATCTTGTTAGCCGGACGCGCCAGCGACGGCCACGACCGGGTGCTCGATGAGGATTCGCAACCGCGTGAACCAAATTGCAGCCGTCGCTGGCGCGTCCGGCTAACCAGATCGCTCGATCACAGCAACGGCCGATCCCCCGAGCGCGGGGGCCAGCGTTTCAAATCCGTTTCCTGTTGGCGGAACCGCGCCACCAACTGCGAGAACGAGTTGATCGACACGGCCAAGCCGAAGAACCGTTCAAGGACACTGGCGAAGAGGTAGCCGCTGCTGGCGGTGAATTTCGTTTCGTCGAGTTCGAGTCGCACCTCCAAGCCGCGGGCGAAGCCGCCGAGCTCCCCCGAGCCGACCCAGCCGGTCACGCGTTTGGAACCGATGCCGACGATTCCGTCGATCGACTGGCGCGCCAACGCCGCCGCTTGCGGCTCCGCAATGGGATCGGTGAAGTCGTAGAGCTGCAACAACCCCTTGAGTGCCGCCAAACCTTCCTCGTCGCCGGTGAGCGAGAAGTGGTTCAGGTTCAAGTGCGAGATCAACTGCCAGTAGCGGCCCTTCGGGTTCGCGGCCCGCAGGGATCCGGTCGGATTGCGGACGCAACGCACCCGGGTGCCTGGCGCGGCGAACGCCGCTTCGAAGCGGACTTCTTCCCCGATCCGCGGCAGACGCGACGGCAAGTCGCGGTTGGTGCAGAGCGTCCGCACCACCAGCGTCTCTTTCTCTTGGCTCGTCGGGTCGAAGTTTCCGTCTACCAAGTGCAAATGCACGTCGGTGCCGTTGTCCTCGGCGGCCAGGCTCGGTCGGCGCGTCGCATACCAAAACGCTTTGGTCGACTCGCGATCGCGCCCGTGGCGGAATTGGTAGAAGGGGCGGTAGTCGCGGTCGTTGGCATCGGTGCCGGCGCCGGTGACTTCTTCGATGGAATAGACTTCGAACCCCGCGGGCTGACCCACTTCGGGAGTCACGCGGTACTCGGGCCGCGCGTGCGTCAGCGGGATCGGCTCGGCCGTCTGCTCGAACAGATTCACGACCGGAGTACAGCCCATGCGGAGGAGGTTCGGTTCGAGCAGTTGCTCCAGCCGGGGGTGCGAGCGATTGAGGAAGACGATTACGTCGATCTGCTTGACAGGGCCGAGGGCGGCTCGCACTTTGTCCCACCCGGCGACATCGACGAAGAGGAACTTCGCCGGGTAGGCGAAGTACTCCGTGAGCAAGCGATAGCCGGGGAAAACGTTGGCGGGGAAGGGGAGGATCGCTTCCTCGGCGTCGAAGCCGACCGGAAGCAGAGCGTCTTTGGCCGGGAGTATGATCGACGCCTTCGGCTTCGC
>JANOSQ010000959.1:0-4631 GCA_031415915.1 Fimbriiglobus sp.
AACCGCGTCGCGGCCCGGGCTTTCGTCACGCTGGGCGTGGACCACCCGGCCGGGGAGTTCACCATGAAGGTGACCGTCACCGACAAAGCGAGCAAAGACAAGGCGACCCAGACGCTGGAACGCAAGTTCGAGGTGCTGCCGCCCGACTTCGGGATCGTCGCGGTCTACGCCAGCATCGACGAACGCGGCCAAACCGCGGCGCCGACCACCGGTGTCGTCGGCCAGGCGATCTTCATCAACTACACCGCCGTCGGCTTCAAACGCGACGCGGAGAAGAAGCAGCCGAACCTCCGCTTTGAAATGATCCCGCTCGACGAGAACAACAAACCGCTGATGGCCAAGCCGCTCTTCCACGAGGGCAACGACCTCGACGAGAAACTGCCGAACTACACGGTGCGCTTCCTGCTGCCGATGACCCGGCCGGGCAAGTACACGATCCGCCTGAGCTGCACCGACGCGGTGACGAAGAAAACGGCCACCGTCGATCTGCCGGTGCTGATCATCCCCGGCGAGAAATGACGAAGGATGTTGATTTTCACCGCAGAGAAAGAAGAGATCGCGGAGAAAGGAAATCGAGAAGAGGCAATTATTCAACCCGATCCGAGTTCATTGCTATTCTCCGCGATCTCTTCTTTCTCTGCGGTGAAAATTCTTTGCTTCTGTCTCCGTTCAACATCATTTTGGATTCAGCATGAGCGCCTTAGACGACCGCATCGCCCAGTTCCGGAAGATGACCACCGACGACCCCGAGAACGAACTCGGGCACTTCCGGCTCGGCCAGCTTTACATGGAAGACAACAAGTTCGCCGAGGGCATCCGATCCTTCGAGCGGACGCTGGAACTCTCGCCGCAGTTCTCGAAGGTCTACCAACTGCTCGGCGAGTGCCACACGAAGCTCGGCGACAGCGCCAAGGCGATTGAGGTGATGACCAACGGCTACAAGGTCGCCGACGAGCGCGGCGACAAGATGCCGCGCGACGCGATGGGCTTGGCCCTCGGCAAGCTCGGCGCGCCGATCCCGAACGCGGCCCCCGCCCCGGTTGTGGACGATGGCCCGGATACGGGCTTCCGCTGCCAGCGCCCCGGTTGCGGGCAGGGCAAACGGGCCAAGCCGCTCGCCGCGGCGCCGATCGACGGGGCCGACGGCCTGCGGATCCTGGGCGAGATTTGCGCGGATTGTTGGAGCGGATGGGTCAAGGATTACAGCATCAAAGTCGTGAATGAACTCCGGCTCGACCTGAGTTCGGAGTTCGGCCAAGGCGAGTACGACAAGCACATGCGCGGGTATGTGGGCTTCGACGAACCCAAGAGTTTATGACCGATGCCCGATTACCTCGTCCAATACGGCACCGCCGCGTTCGTCGGCCGCTTCACCGCCGACAACGACTTGTCACGCGGTCTGTCCGTCGTGGTGCGGTCCCCGCGCGGACTCGAAATCGGCAGCGTCCTCTGCGAGGCGAAATCGGCGTTCGACCTCGGCGGCGAAATCGTGCGAGTCACCGCGACGGAGGACGAACGGGATAGCACTAGAGCGAACGATTTGGCCGCGCGGATACTCGATGCGGCGAACCTCACCGATCAAGCCGTGACATTCCTCGATTGCGAAGTCACCCTCGACCGACGCGGGGCGGTCCTGCACGCCCTGCCGTGGGGCGAATGCCAACTCGACGGGCTGCTCGCCGCGCTGTCCGAACGATTCGAATCGGCCGTGCGGCTGCACGACATCTCCCGAACCGAGACGCGGATTGATCCGGTCGAACCCAAGACCACCTGCGAGAAGCCCGGCTGCGGTACCACCGAGGGGGGTTGCTCGTCGTGCAGCACCGGCGCCTGCGGCACGGGATCGTCGTGCAGCAAAGGCAAAGTGGAATCGGCCGCACAACTGACCTCGTATTTCGCCGACCTCCGGCAGAAAATGGAAGAGCAAACGGCGGTGCGGACCCCGCTGAATTGATTCCAAAAGCTTCTTTCGGAGATCCCCCGATGCGTTGGTCGGCCATTCCAATCCTCGCGATGCTTTTCGGTTCCGCGCTCGCCGCGGCCGAACCCGTCGATGTCGCCCCGCCCCTGAAAATCATCAACTCCATCGGCCGCGAAGGCGCCGGCAACGCCGAGGCCGCGAAGGCGTGGGCCGAGTTGGTGAAGGCCGGGCCCGAGGCCCTCTTCCCGATTCTGAATGCGATCTCCGACGACAAACCGACGGGCGCGAACTGGCTGCGCACCGCCGTCGACGCCATCGCCGAGAAACACGCCGCGACCGGTGGCAAGTTCGGCTCGGACAAGTTGACCAAATTCATCGCCGATGCCAAAGGTAGCCCGACCGCCCGCGCCGTCGCCTACGACTTACTCCGCAAGGAAGACGCCGGCAAAGCCCTCGCCCTCCTGCCCGGATTTCTCGACGATCCGAGCGTGGAACTCCGGCGCGAGGCGGTGAAGCATCTCTTCACTCGGGAAACGACCATCAACCGACTGCCCGAAATCGCCACTCTCCAAAAACTCTTCGCCGCGGCGCGGGATAAGGATCAAGTCGAAGCCATCGCCAAGGAATTGAAGAACCAGAAGCAAGCCCCCGACCTCACCAAGCACTTCGGTTACATCACGCAGTGGAGCGTCTCCGGGGACTTCGACAACAAAGTCGGCGCCGGCTTCCAAAAGGCTTACCCACCCGAAACCGCCGCGGAAAGCAAAGGTTGGAAAGCCGCCCAGAGCAGCGCGATCTACGGTGAAGTCGATCTCAACAAAGTCGTCGGGAAGAAGATGAATGCGGTCGGTTACGCCGCGGCGCTGCTCGTCGCTGACGCGGACACCCCGGCCGAGATCCGCGTCGCCAGCCCGAACGCCGTGAAAATCTTCGTCAACGGCAAAGAAGTCTTCGGCCGTGATGCCTACCACCACGGCACGGCCATGGATCAACACGTCGCCAAGGTGCAACTGATCCGGGGCAAGAACACGATCCTACTGAAGGTGTGCCAGAACGACATGCCCTACGACTGGGCCCAAACGTGGGGCTTCGCCGCCCGCGTCTGCGATTCCACCGGGGGGTCGCTGAAACTGAAGCAGTTGGTGGATGACAAGCCGGTGTCACTCGGCGAACTCGCCCCCGCCGAACCGAAGGAGACCAAGTGATGCGCTGCCTACTCCCGCTGATCCTCATCGCCACTTCGGCGAGCGCCGCCGATTGGCCCCAGTTCAAAGGCCCCGGCGGTTCCGGCGTCTCGTCCGAGAAGGATCTGCCCGTCCAGTTCACCGCCAAAGAAGGCTTGCGCTGGAAGGTGCCCCTCCCCGCCCGCGGCGTGTCGTCGCCGATCGTCATGGGGAACAAAGTGTTCGTCACCTGCAGCGGCGGCACGCGCGACGACCGCCTGCACCTGCTCGCCTTCGACACCGCCACCGGCAAGAAACTCTGGCAGCGGAGCATCAACGCCACTGGCAGCACGACAGCGCACCCGAAAACTTGCATGGCCGCGCCGACGCCCGTCGCCGACGAAACCGGCGTGTACGCCCTCTTCGCCACCGGCGATCTTTTGGCGTGCGATCACGACGGCACCGTGCTCTGGGTGCGTTCCCTCACAGGCGATTATCCGACGATCTCCAACCAAGTCGGCATGGCGTCGTCGCCGGTGCTCTACAAGGACAAACTGATCGTGCCGATGGACAACTCAGGAGAATCGTTCCTCGCGGCGCTCGACACCAAGACGGGCAAGAACACGTGGAAGACGCCGCGCCCGCGCGACATCAACTGGGTCACACCCGTGATCCGTGAGTTGAACAGCAGCGAGGCCGAGGTCTTCTACCAGAGCCAGAAAGATCTCGTGGCGTACAACGCGGTCGACGGCAAGAAAAAGTGGAGCCACAAAGCGGGGAGTTCCTCGCCGACGCCGTCGCTCTCCGAGGGATTACTGCTGACCAGCAGCGATGGTCTCTCGCTGCTGAAGCCGACCGAGAACAAGATGGAAGACGTTTGGAAGGTGGCCAAGTACCGCACCGGCTATTCGTCGCCGCTCTACTACGACGGCAAAGTCTACGCGGCGATCCCCTCCACCGGCACGGTCTGGTGCCTCGACGCCAAGACCGGCAAAGCGGTCTGGGATCAAAAGGTCACCGGCAAAGGGAAGCAGACCTTCTCCGCGTCCCCCGTCGCCGGGGACGGCAAAGTCTACGTGCTCAGCGAGTCGGGCACCGTCGCTGTGTTCAAGGCCGGCGGCACCGAATCGGAACTGCTCGGCACGAGCGAGATCGGCGAAGAACTGCTTGCGAGTCCCGCCATCGCCGCGGGTGCGCTGTTCATCCGCAGCGACAAGAGCTTGATCTGTGTCGGGGCGAAGGCGAAGTGAGTATTCGTTTGTAGCCGAATTTGCGAAGCGGGGCCTCCGCGTTTGGAAAAGTCGATGGAACCACTCGACCCTTCGAGGGCCCGCCAAATTCCGGAGGCGCATTCACGAGATGCGAAGTCTTGCATCTTCACCGCAACTGCGGCATACTGCTTTCTCCCGCCCGAAACGCTTTTCCCGTACTCCGCCCTCGGAGCCAAACGTGCCGCTTCCCCCGCCCGCCGGATGTGCCGATTTCCAGCGGTCGTTGCGCACGAACCGGCGCGGCTTCGTGAAGGCGGGCTTGCTCGGCGCGGCCGG